>CAZYBP010000093.1:0-1514 GCA_964645555.1 uncultured Gammaproteobacteria bacterium | reverse complement strand
TGAGAAATGGATACAACTTCCATGCCTGTAACAGAAGCAGCTTGAGGTAATTGATGAGTTAAAGAAACTGTTTCCCCTCTGTTTTGCCAAGCCAATATCCTATTTTCATCTTCGGCAATTTCTCCAATCTTGCTTTGCCAGCCTTGGGTAATACTTGCATCTACTTCTCCTCTTTCTACTTCATCTTGTAAAAAATCCCCTGCATTGGCAATATGTTCAAAAGGCAGGCCTGCCAAAGCATAAGCTTTAACAGTTTTGACATATTGGGCAAAGTTTGAGACAGGAGCTTTAACCTTAAAGGATTTAGCCCTGGTTTGGGAAAAATCCTGAGTTGATTTAGCAATATTTTGATTTGTAAATGTTAAGCTATTTTTATCCATAAGGAGAGACATTATACCCTAAAGTTGAATTAAATATCCTTCAAACGGTTTAAGTTTTACTTTCTCCAAATTTATGTCTTCATTTTGTTTGTCCAGGAAAGTGTTGCAAATAATTTTGCCCTTTTTAAATGGTAATTCTATTTCAGTTGCCTGATTTGAGTAATTTAGAATAATTAATAGCTCATAAGATTTGTGAGTTCTAGTGTAAACAAAGACATTAGGGTTTTTTACTTCCCAGGATAAATATTCCCCAAAAAGTAAGGCTTGAGAATTACCTCTGATATTAAGCAGCTTTTTATAAAGATTTAAAAATGATTTAGGATCTTTGCTTTCTGTTGCAGTATTGACTGTTAAGTAATTTTCCGAAACAGGCAGCCAGGGTTCTTTTTTAGAAAAGTCAGCATATTTACTTTTTCCCCACTGCATTGGAGTTCTTTCGTTGTCCCTGCCCCAATACAGCCCAGGATATATTTTCTCCCAAATATCCTGCACTTTATCAGCTGGTATAGCCACATTTTCCATACCAATTTCCTCACCATAATAGATAAAAGGGATACCCCTTAGAGTAAAAATTAACATAGCAGCAATTCTGGCCAAATCTTTACCTACCCTGGAAATTAAACGGGGTCTGTCGTGATTACCTAAAACAAAGGTTGGTAAATAAAGTTGGGCTACTGCCTTATCATAATCGTCTATTAATTTTTTATGTAAACTGGCTCTAAATGGAAGAGAGATTAAAAAGAAATTAAAAGGAGCAAAGTGGTGATTTGAAACCACGTTATAAATTTTTATTAGTTCTTGTGGGGCAGTATAAACTTCTGCCACCATGAATTTATCACCGTATTTATCCAATACATCCATCATTTTTTTTACCATTTCCAAAGTTTCCGGTAAAGCACAGGTGTAAGGATGCAATAGCTGATCGAAAGGTTCGTGTATGCCAAATAGATAAGTTGGATTTAGCGGTTCATCAGGAAAATTCTGATCCTTAAATAAAAAGTAAATTGCATCTACCCTAAACCCGTCAACTCCAATTTTTAGCCAAAACTCCAAAACTGCTAGCATTTCTTTTACAACTTCGGGGTTGCGCCAGTTTAAATCCGGCTGCTCTTTGGCAAAGGTATGTAAAAAATA
>CAZYBP010000092.1:0-1529 GCA_964645555.1 uncultured Gammaproteobacteria bacterium | reverse complement strand
AGCTGGGGATGGATCACCTCCTTTCTGGAGTTTTGTTCAAATCTGATGATTCTCTTCCCGTAAGATTAGAGTAAAGCGCAGATTTGATCCAGGCTTGATCTCACGATCAGCCAAATGCCTGTTGAATGGCAGGCGAAAAGCGCTGATGGTGCGCTATCTTCTAAAGTCAATTGAAGATGATCGCCATCCCCACCACTCTTTTGGCGTTAAAGAAAAAGCACCCTTTCTCTGGGTGCTTTTTTATGGGCAAGTTTGAGGCCTCGACCGGAGTCGGACCGGTGTAAATGGTTTTGCAGACCACTGCTTAAGCCGCTCAGCCACGAGGCCAAATTTCAACTCGCCAGCTTTGCATATCTTATCATGAATTGAAGCTCCAGCAAAGTATAGTAATTTGAACATAAACCTTATAGTTTGTATAATCCTCACATGGTTGAACAGAAAGGTCATGTGTTGCTTTTTCCCGGGCAAGGGTCACAAGCCAGAGGTATGGGGGAAGAGCTCTATAATAATAGTTTAGCTGCCCAGGCAGTTTTCGATGATGCAGATAAAATATGCAAAAGATTAGGTTTACCATATAGAATAACAGAGGTTTGTTTCCAGGATCCTCTCGGACAGCTTAATGGAGAAAATTCTGATACTGCTGTAATCCAACCTTGTCTGCTCACATACGGCGTTGCGGCACACAGAGTACTGGAAGAGCTTAAGGTGCCTCCTGCCTCTCTTAGTCTTGTTCATAGTGCCGGTAAATATACTGCTTTAGCAGCTACAGGCGCCTTAGATCTGGAGGAGGCAATACATTTTGTTTCTACCAGGGGAGTTGTTATGAAGGAAGCGAAAGCTGATATCCAGGCCGCAGTTGTTGTGGTAGTTGGTTTGGAGTCTGAACGGATTTTAGAAGAGCTTGCAAAGGCAAGAAAACAACTAGGAATTCAAGAGGGGGAATTGTTTTTTGATCTGAGCTCTCTTAATACCAGAATTCAATCAATGTTAGTCGGGCCTAAAAGGTTTTTAGTAGAAGTGACTGAGAATTTAATAGCTGCCGGAGCCAGGCAAGTGGAGGAATATAAAGATGCAATCCCTTCACACTATACAGGATTAGCAGAAGCACAAAGAAGGTTAAATGAATTTAAACTCCATCTGCGGGCACCAAAGATGCCACTCCTTGATGATATAACAAATAGAGCATTAGAAAGCATAGAGGATATCAATATAGCAGTAGAAACTCATTTAATAAGTCCAGTATTTTGGAGAGGAAGTTTACTGCACTTAAATAAAAATGGTTATCAATGTGGACTTGAAATGGGGCCGGGGGTCAAGTTAAAAAACATGGCAAAAAGAGAGTGTCCAAAGGTTTTGGTATTACCAACTAGTAGCTGGAAAGACATACAAGCTATAAAAAGAGAATTGTCAAAAACTGCTTAAATTTAGGCTAATCAGTAGCAACAGATCTCAAGGCATGATAAAATAACTAGGTTTTGGGCGGTTAGCTCAGCGGTAGAGCGCTTATCTGATAAGTAAGAGGTGAATGG
>CAZYBP010000091.1:0-1538 GCA_964645555.1 uncultured Gammaproteobacteria bacterium | reverse complement strand
AATAGCAATTGGGTGGCTTTAGCCATGGCTCCCAAATCTGCTCCAATGTTTAAAGAATTAGCAAAAAACAGCAGGAACGTAGCAAACAAAAGCACCCATTTAGGGTAATATTGCCTAATATTAGCAGCCAAGCCCCTGCCGGTGACTAGACCAATTCTTGCGCACATTTCTTGCACAATAGCCATTAAAGGAAAAGTAAAGGGCGCTAGCCAAAGCAGGTTAAAGCCATACATTGCTCCGGCTTGAGAATAAGTGGTAATGCCTGACGGATCATCATCAGCTGCACCGGTGGTTAAACCTGGGCCTAAGGTTTTCCAGTATTGCCTTGCTTGGCCTATATGTTTTTGAGAGATAATACTGTCGCTTATTTGTTTTGAAGTATCAAGTGTTTTTTCTAAAATAACAGCAGGCGCACCAGCAACTTGTTCTAGCACTTTATTATCTAAAACCATGGTAAATTTAAGAGTAGACCAGTCAGTTTAGCTAGTCAAGCAGAGAATTTATGGTAAAATTTGACTTACGGCAACGTAGCTCAGTGGTAGTAGCGATGCCCTCATAAAGCATAGGTCGCTGGTCCGATCCCAGCCGTTGCCACAAAATAATGTTATATTAAAAATATGAAGATAATTGTTTTAGCTGCCGGAGAAGGAAAGAGGATGTGGCCGATCCAAACTGATAAATGCCTGATTCCTTTTTTAGGTAAGCCTCTTTTGCTACATACACTCAGATCTATTAAAGAAAATATAGAAGCTGAGTATGTGTTAATAGTTGCCCCTCAAAATAAAGATCAAGTTTCCAAAATAGCCCAAGATTTAGGGTTAAATTTTCAGATAGCTGTACAAAATGATCCAAAAGGTATGGCAGATGCCATACTGTCTGCTGAAAACTATTTAGAAGGCGAAATATTGATTGTTAATGCTGAAGATCAAGTTGATCCTAAAGTTTATAGTCAAATTAAAGATGCAGCTAAAGCTGGTGTGGATGTAGTTATTCCTGGTTTAAAGATAAGAAAATATTTCCCTGGTGGTTATTTAAAAGTTGTAGAGGATAGAGTAGAAGGTATAGTGGAAAAACCTGGAGAAGGAAATGAGCCCTCGGATTTAGTTAAACTGGTAATTGATTACTTCAAAGATGGAAAGCGTCTAGTTGATTATTTAAAGAAAGCTCAAACTACAAAAGATGACCTTTATGAAGTGGCTCTAGATCAGATGATTTCGGATGGGTTGGATGTTAAATATATCAAATACGAAGGAACTTGGATTCCTTTAAAATATCCATGGCAGATTTTAGATATCCTGGAATATTTTCTATTAGGTTTTGAACAACAAATTTCCTCACACTCGAATGTGTCTGAAAAAGCAATTATTACAGGTAATGTAGTAATTGAAGATGGGGCAAAAGTTTTTGAAGGGGCAGTCATTAAGGGTCCATGTTACATTGGTAAAAATGTGATTGTGGGCAATAACTCTATGATTAGGGAATCTGACTTGGAAGAGGGATGTGTGACAGGATTTAATTCAGATATAACCAGGTCATAT
>CAZYBP010000090.1:0-1681 GCA_964645555.1 uncultured Gammaproteobacteria bacterium | reverse complement strand
TAGAAGATTGTGCGGAGAAATTGGGTAAAACCATTAAAATCCAAGTTACTAAAAATATCCAAAATCCCGCTGGTAGAATGATCTTTGCCAAAGAATCTTAAAGCTTTTTCTTCTTACATGACTATTACTTGATCTAGGTATCCCATAGTGCTAAAATTAGTTATTAATATGCCAAATTTCATTGAACAAGGAGCTTTATGGCTGCCCCACCAAATTGAAGGAGCATTATTAGCCTCCAGGCGTTTTTTAAATCCCGAGATGGATCCTAAGCGTAGACTAGTTGTATTTGGTGGTAGTGCAACTTTAGCATTGGCAATAGCTGCTTTATCACATCCGGAAAGGATTCAGGCTGAAAACATGGTATTGGCTGACCGGTTAGCCTGGACAAGTGCCCAATTCGGAGCAACTGACAGGAGGTTAGGTTTGCTGACTCTTCCTGATGTCTTGGTATACCACGATCAAGTAAACAGAGACGAATTGGGGATTGATACTCGTGCTGCAGAGATAGCTGAAGAAGACAACAAGAGGACACTTGAAGATCCTGAGAAGGCAGCTAATTGGAGAAGTTTAGGTAAATGTGATGCTTTGGCAGCTGCCGGAATTTTGGATAAAAAGCCTGCAAGTGATATAGCTATTGTTTTATTGATTGCATATCATAGATTTGATAGGTACACATATTTAACAACTGCTGATTTAGGAACAGAGGAGGGTAAGCAAGCTGAAATAGATGCACAAATTGCCAGATTCCTTGAAACCAGGGCTCCTTTTATAGTTGAGGCTCCTTTAGACATGGGAGAAGGTCTTTGGTATAGGCCAGTTAATGGAGTGTCCCCAGACGGTCAAGAGCTGCAAGTAGGAAATTTTGGTAAAGAAGATGTACGTGTTCGTAGAGACCAGATCCGTTTTGCTTACAAGCCACTATCTAACCCGGGGAGTAGGTTATATATTGAAAAGCAGATAATTGCTGAGACTATTTATCATGTGGCCTTTGGTGATCCTTTACCAGTTGGGGAAGCATTAGAGCGAATAAGAGAAAGATTTCAATAAAGGCTTCTAAAAGCAGTATCTTTTAGTTTTCCACATCTCATAAATTATTGTTAATACTCAAAAGTATACCTCTAGATTAGCTTGTCGTAACAGCCTTAATAGATTACCATATCCCTATTTATTAACTACGGGATATATAAAAAAAACCTTAAATAATCCTATGGGTCTTAGAATACTTGACAAATAGTATTTATTTATGATAATGTTAATTTCGTATGTTTGCTCAAAAATTCGCAGCTAATTTCAGAAGGAAAAAAACCAGAGTAGGTAGAGTTGATGTAGTGGCTGAGCAAGTGAGGAAAATGTTACAAGCAACCGACCAGAAATTAATATTGATGGTCCGGGGTTAAAAAAGAAGATAGTGAGAAGCAGACGGACTCACTATCTTCTTTTTTATTTAAGTGGTGTTTTGGATTGGGAATTAGTCTAGGGCAGGGACTAGTTCCCAATCTGAAATATCACTATTCTCTGGGCAGGCCATGGTCCTGTTGAAAACAGGAGATTAGTCTCCAATACAAGATATTACTTTCAATCGGGGGAACTATCGCAAGGCTCTTTTAGCATTTTTCAGAAAAATGCGTAAAAAAAAGAGCATTACTACCGCAGACGGACTCGAATAGCAATGCCCTTTTAT
>CAZYBP010000089.1:0-1756 GCA_964645555.1 uncultured Gammaproteobacteria bacterium | reverse complement strand
TTGCGGTGAAATTAGGTCGTGACGTCGATCGTCCTCGCAACCTCGCAAAAAGTGTTGTTGTGGAGTAGCTATCTTTAAGTAGTGAAAAAATAGAAAGATTTATAAATCAATTACTTATCATAAATACAAAATGGATACTCTTTTTACAACTCCGGAACTTAGTCCTGAAGCTCTTGCTAGGAGAAGGATTCTAGGTATAGGGTTGAAAGTATTGGGCGGAGCTGTATTTTTGGGAGGCAATACTTGGTTAGGTTATCAAGCAGCAACTGGTAAAAGTCCCTCAACACTGCTTCCTGCCTCAGAAACAGATCTTCAGCTTACTGTTCTCTCTTACATGGATAGCAGAAGATACAGCAATCCAGATTTTGGAAGGCAAGTTACTGGAACAGAAGCCGAATTTTTAGATATAGTTGATGAGCAGGTTTATTTTACACTTCCCAAAGGATTGCCGGATAAAGCAAGAACACTTGAAAAGCTTGCAAAAAATCCCAATCTTGTTAGGAACTCCCAATCCGTAATGGTTGGAGAAAGCCTTGATGATTATACAGCATTACCTGGCTTTGAAATAATATCCATGCCGTTATCAGAATTTAGAGTAGACCCAAATCGCAAAGTAGTGATTAGGTATCAAAAGATGCCATTTAAAACAAATGGAGATTTATTTTATGATGTAACGGTTTCAGAATTGGATGGTTTTCTTAGCAACAGAATGATATATGGTGGCACACAATACGCCGATGAGGGAGTAGTGAGATTCGGAAAAAAAGTTTTTTTGCCCAATCTTGGAGGCATTGTAGCAGGAAAGGGAGAGCAGTCATTAGAGCGCTTGGTCTCAAGAATCATAGATCCGCAAGAGCCAATGGAAATTCAAATAGCTAAATTAAACGTGTTTGTGGCAAATGCCATTCCATACGATACTGTTCAGGCTGAAAATGATTTTAGGTATCGCAAAAGGCCAAATGAGACTTTAATGACCGAAAAGGCAATATGCGATAGCAAAGTCGTACTGCTAGCATCACTTCTTGAGCAAATAGGTGCTGATTATCATATACTTTACCTATTTAAAGACGAAACAGGAACTGGCCATAGTCAAGTTGCAGTTGCAGGAGATTTTCCTAAAACAAATGGATTGGGGGTTAAAATTAATGGAATAGATTATGCAATTGCCGAAACTACTGCTCGTGGATTTTTAATAGGCGCAACTCGTCTGACAGATTATACAGATCCAGAATACATAAAATACAGGCAAAGGCCCGGCATGTGGGGCGGGGGTATTTTCGGATCAAGAATAGTACAAATATCTGATGGACAAAAACTAAGATGGGATAGAGGTAGTTTTATTTAATTTCGGTAAGAGATCATATTAGACACCCTAACCTCCAGATTTTTAAAGGTATTTAAAATAATTCAGGCTACCTGCAAACATCTCTTCTGGCTGGTTTTTGCTCTTCATCATAGTTAAGCTAAGGAAATAAATAGATATTTAAATATGATTATATAATCTATTTAAAGATGGAACAAACAAAAAAATTGCCTATAAAACCCCCGCATATTGCATTAACGCTGCTGTTTTTATCATGGCTGGCCAGTTATAAATTTCCTCAGCTTAATGTTATTGATAAGCCATACAATAAGATAGGCATTATTATTTTGGTGATTGGGCTGTCCCTAACTTTTTATTCTTTCTACCTGTTTAAGAAGAACAAAACGCCGATCCTGCCGGGCAAAAAGCCGACATTTGTGGTTATTGAAGGGC
>CAZYBP010000088.1:0-1951 GCA_964645555.1 uncultured Gammaproteobacteria bacterium | reverse complement strand
TTTGATATATTTAATGCTAGTTGCAATTTAACTGATGTTTCTTTTATTGTAGAGTATAAGAGAATCTTGTTCTTCTCGCTATGCTCGAAGAATAGGTTTAAAATTTATGGAACCTGAGAAATTAGTTATTGATATTAAAGAGATTGTTGATAAATATTTCGGTTTTATCACCAAACTTGGTATAGTCCTGGTTATCCTCTCCACCTTTTTCCTCTTTACCAGCTTAACCACCGAATTTTATGACACTTCCAAATTTTTAGTACTTCTGCTGATAACAGGAATCCTTCTGGTATTAACCACCCTCAAATTTACCCTCAAGGATAAAGTAGTCTTTTTAAGAACACCTTTGGATATTCCCTTTCTACTGCTTGTTGCAGTAGGGGTTGTTTCAACTATTTTATCTGCCTCTCCTTATATAGCATTACTGGGAAATCAATTAAGGATTCATTCTTCTTTAGTTTCCTGGATTGCATATGTTCTATTCTATTTTGTCCTAGTCAATAACCTCAAAACCGTAAAAGAGGTTAAGTGGCTAATATATATAGCCACTCTAGCAGGTGCACTACTATCGGCAGTAACTCTATTATTCTATGCCGGTGTTAAATTACTGCCTCCTCCTTGGACTTATGGGACAAACTTTACTCCCACCGGCTCAAGCTTTTCTACTGCTGCCATCCTGGCACTTCTTTTACCCTTCATTCTCAGCCAGCTTATAAGCGCACCCAAAACGCCGGTACGTGTTTTTAATGCCTTACTCCTGGCTTTATTCGGTACTACTATTGCCCTGACAGGCAGCTGGGCTACCTGGATTGCAGCAATTGGCAGCTTAGTACTCAGTTTTTTTGCCAGCGGACTGGGAAGTAAAGTTATCCAGGGTAACTTAAGAGACAGCAGGCTACAATTATCATTGGTTTTCCTGATAATCCCCCTGGTTTTTATAATTTTAGTAACTTTCCTTTCTTTTGTTCCCCTGGGTGGAGATCAAAACCCGTTGTATACTCAAGCCAAGAATTTTCCCAAGGAACTACAATTACCCTTCACATCTTCCTGGAAAATTTCGATTTCTGCTTTCAGGGATTCACCCTTCTGGGGTACCTCCCCTGCAACTTATTTGTTTAATTTCACAACCTACAAATCTGTGGAAGTGAATTCCTCAACTCTATGGAATGTGCGGTTTGACAGTGCATTTAATGAATATTTACAAGTCCTGGCTACCATGGGAGGAATTGGTATCTTGGCTCTGCTTTCTTTAACAGCCATGTTCATATCATCAGCTTGGAAATACCTACAATCAAGTAACGGGGAAGGTGAGCTAAAATCACCTTTGGCTATATCAGGACTGGTATTTTTCATTATTTTAGCTCTTCATACCTCAACTATGTCCGTATGGATATTTGCCTTAATTTTACTGACTTCTTTCATGGCGTTAAACCGTGTAACTGATGATTCTTTTAAGCCAGCGGGTAACCTGAATAATATCAAAAGCATACTCAATAGTATCACCAGTACGGACTCCGCTGCCGCCACTATCAGGGTGAATGCTTTACCTTCGGTGATTTTAACACTCTCTTTATTTTTAGTAATTGCCGCCTTCTTTTTTGCCGGCAAATTCACCTTGGCAGACTTTCATCATAGAAATGCCCTAAATGCTATTGCCCAAAATCAAGGTGTTGTTGCCTATAACGAATTGGTAACTGCAGAAAAATTAAATCCTGTCAATGATCTTTATAGAACTGACCTGGCTCAAGTCAATTTTGCCCTGGCCAATGCTATAGCTGCAGCCAAGGCTCCAACAGAAAGCTCCCCTTCCGGTTCTCTGACAGATCAGGACAAACAAAATATTCAGGTTTTACTGCAACAATCTATCAATGAAGGCAGAATTGCCACAAATTTAAGCCCCAAATCTGCTATTAATTGGGAAATTTTAGCTGTTTTGTACCGGCAAATTGCC
>CAZYBP010000087.1:0-2187 GCA_964645555.1 uncultured Gammaproteobacteria bacterium | reverse complement strand
CTATACCATCATCCATTTCTATTTTTATTGTTGAACCTATGACTACAAATTCATTATCATGCTCTTCCTTAATAACTTTGGCACCCTTTAAGATTTCTTCAAGTTCAGCAATTCTATTTTCATTGAGAGCCTGATCCTCCATAGCAGTGTCATATTCGGAATTTTCGGTTAAATCACCGTACTCTCTGGCCTGGTTAATTCTATCTGCTATCTCAGCTCTCTTGAGCTTTTTTAGCCTGTCCAGCTCAGCTTTGGCCTCAGCCAATCCCTTGGCAGTCAGGTATATGTTATTCTTTAGACCTTTTGCAATAATGGTGCTATTTGTTCGTGTCATCTAAGTTAAGTAAATTGCGCCAATTTTAAGCTAAACGCTTAACAAAGTCAATTAATGTACATTTTTCTTACTTTTATTATCCTGTGTGTTGTTTTTTACTTTCTCTTTATTGAGCTTTTCTTTAGCAGACTGAGCGCTTTGTAATACCTGCTTTAACTCGTCTTTAGACTTGGGGTTTTCTTCAATAGCCTCCTTTAACCATTGTTTTTGTTTATCCAGGCTATTGCTGAATTGTTTTTGGTGTACTTTATCTTGCTCAACTGCTTGTTCGGTTTCGGTTAAAGCTTGCTTATATTGTTTGCTAGCCTCCGGCAGCATAGCCGGCCGGCTTTTGGATACTTCTATTACATCTTGAGCTCTTCTTTCAGTATTTATTTCCGGCTTACCGCTTACCTTTGCTACAACTTTATCTGATAAAACTTTAACCTGATAAAGAGTACTGCCCGGAGCAGCAGCTTGAGCTAATCCTACTATTCCTGTCAAAAATACTAAAAGGCTCACTAAGAAAGCTGCCACTGGCTTAAAATAAAAGTACTGAACAGCACCAATCTTCCATTGTAGCTGCCGCCAGGACTTGTCTACCTCTTGATCTGATAATTTAATATCCCAATAAATTTTTTTGTACTGAGCTAATTTATTTTTCATATATCATCCCCTTTAATTTTTTTAGCACTCTATGTAATCTAACCCTCAAATTACCTTCACTCAGGCCAACTACCTGTGCAATCTGGGCAGTTGGCATTTCTTCAAAAAACCGCAGAATTACTATTTGTTTATCTTCTTCTTGCAGCTTAGATAGAGCTTTTTGAACTAAGGTAATGTCATTTTTCCTATCTAGTTGCTCTTCTATATCTTCTCTTGCCTCCACTTCTAAAGCGGTATCAAGCGGAAGATCTATTTTCTTCCTCGATAAATCAATTATCAGATTTCTTGCAATCCTAAATAGAAATGCTTGAATAGAGCCTCCATTGCCAGTAGAGAATGTTGGAAGCGCCCGCCAGGCTTTAAGGAAGGTTTCTTGAGCCAAGTCTTTGGCTGTTTCTTCTCTTTCCAAATTAATCCGGCAGTAGCGGTAAATTTTCTTAAAATAGATTTTGTAGATTTCTCCAAAGGCATCTTTATTCCCTTTTTGTGCCCTTTGGATCAAAACATTTATATTCTCCATGCAGGGCACATATTGTAACGTCTATAAATTAAAACGCAAGTTAATGCAATTTGTAACATTTTGCAACTTCAACCGTTTCAATCTTTGAAATGAAAAGATTACTTGCACTTTCCGCCATATCCTTGCTACTTTTAACCGTAACGCCAGTTTTAGCCTCAAAAAAAGATTCAAAGAGTAATATTAAAATTGAAGATAAAGTAATAGAAGAACTATTGCAGGAGGAAGAACCAAGTCCGCAACCGAATTGTAATCCCGATGCTATTTGGAAAAACCATGGAGCTTATGTATCTTGTGTAGCCAAATTACATCTGGGAGGCAAAGAGGTTTCTGAAGCTGCCCGCTCGGAGATAGGGAAAAGGGATGAAGATAAGGATGAAAATGACAAAGACGATAATGCCACACCTTCTGCTTCACCAACCTCTAGTCCATCTGCCAGTCCAAGTGCATCTCCTTCTGCCTCCCCAACACCGGAAGGAAGTCCTTCCTCAACATTTATCTCAGGAGTTAACATAGAAATTTCTGCCTTAATCCAAATCTTGGAAGATATCATTGAATCCTTAAAGCACCTAATGACTAACTAATCCCGTCTTTAAGTTGAGAAGAAATTCCGATTCCAGTATAATTTGAGCACTTGCCGCCATCGTCTAGTGGCCTAGGACATCGGATTCTCATTCCGAAAATCACGGGT
>CAZYBP010000086.1:0-2309 GCA_964645555.1 uncultured Gammaproteobacteria bacterium | reverse complement strand
AACTTGAGTCTGGATAATTCTTTAATTGCTGCAGCAATTTGAGGCTTTAACATTGCCTTCCATTTGGCCATATCTTTGGTGGTATCCAGAGAAAACGGCACCACCGGTTCCCCGGAGACTATGGTCTTAATATATGCATGTGGAGATTCAATATTTACCAAATCCTGTTCAGAAAAGGTTGGAGAAAATTCATGCTGTAAATAATTGGCATCTGTGACCCCAACCCTAAAGCCTATGACAGTTCCAACATTACCAAAAACTGCATTTTTTAAATCCTCCCCAATTTGACCAATAAATTGATTAGCCACCACCAAATTCAAGCTATATTTTCTGGCCTCAGATAAAATATCAGCAAAGGTGTCTGTAGCAAAATTTTGAAATTCATCTACATATAAATAAAAATCGCGTCTTTGTTCCATCGGCATATTAGACCGGGACATAGCAGCAGACAAAATCTTAGGAACCAAGATCAGTCCTAAGAAGTTAGAATTCTCTTCCCCTATCCTGCCTTTAGACAAATTCATAATTAAAATTTTTCCTTCATCCATCACTTTCCTTAAATCAAAAGCAGACTTTGATTGACCAATAATATTTCTCATCATTTTATTGGTAACAAACCTACCGAATTTTGAAACCGTGTAGTCCAAAACCTCAGACTTATGAAAGTCTGTAGTTTGGGCAATCTGGTCAGTCCAATATCTTTTAACCACCGGATCAGACACTAAAGGTAAAAGCTCTTTCACAAACTCAGAATCAGTCATAATTCTCATGACTTCCACAAAAGTTGCTCCCGGCTTGGCCATAGCAGTTAACATGGCATTCCTGACTCCATGCTCAAACCTGGGACCGATAATTCCTGTTTTATTAGGATCAAACAGCTTGTACATTAAACCGATAATGGAAGCTACTACAAAATGTTTTTGCTCCTCAGTGTAGGCTTCAAGCATGTTTAAGCCAAAAGGTCTGACTACATCTGCCGGGTCAAAATAAATTACATCCTCTGCCCTTTGCGGAGGGATCAACTCTAACATTTCTTCTGCCGCATCACCGTGGGGGTCAATAAAACAAAGCCCCTTTCCTGCTAAAATATCTTGTAACATCATACTTTTTAGTAGTTCTGATTTACCTGTACCTGTTCTTCCAATAATATACATATGCCTTCTTCGGTCATCTTCTGCCAAATAAACCGTCCTATCTACTCCTCTGAAGGTTGATTTACCCAAGTACAAACCGGAAGTAGGAATCTTTTCCGGAGCCGGGGCTCTTTTGGAAGACAACCAGGTAATATATGGGGTTTCAATGGATTTGTTGGGAAAATGGAAAATTGAGGCCAGTTCATCTGCTGTCAAAACCGAGCCATTAGAAAATCTGGGCATATAACGGTAAATAAAATCAGTCAGAAAACCTTTTTCAGAAGACACTTTAGCCCCGGTGAAAGTATTATACGGACCACTGAATTGCTCAAAAGCTGCCTTAATATTAGTCAAATGTGCCTTAGCGGATTCTGCAGAAGTGGAAGAAGTCACCAGTCTTAAGCTAACCTCAAAACCGGCTTTGGAGATTTTCCCTTCTACTGCTTCCAGTTGTTTTGCATCCGGAGGAGGCTTGGGGTTATCGGCTTTACCCGGATCTTTTTCCTTTTTAACCCATTTTTTACCTAGATCTTTCCACTTGCCAGTTGCAGGAGAAATCATCAGCTGTACTGCAGCTCCCTCCCCGGGCTGCATTTTAGCCAAGGCTGAAGTTAAAGCTGACAGTGGATCGGTTGGCAGATCACGGAAAGTTTTAATGGGGAAATAATCCGCACTTTTTAATTTAAGCTGGGCATAAGCTGTCTGGGAGTTTTCGGAAAAAATATTGTATTCGGGTACTTCTTTAATTTCCGCATCAGGGTATGCCCCATGAATTTGCTTTTCTAACAAATCCTGCAAGGATTTGTGGCAGGAAACAAAGAACTTAATGGATTCATGAACTGCCACTAGCTCAAATGCCAGATGCGGCTGGGGCTTGAAGATAGATAACATACCTCCTGATTTTGCCAAAGAGGCAAATGTAGCAAATAATTGTTCTGCTGCATCTATTTTTATCTCGTTACCCCTTGGAACTTTAACTTGCAATAAAACAAACTGCAAAGACTCTTTCTCCCGATCTTTATACTTAATCCAACCCACTAAATATTTTTTTAAAAATAAAAAAACTCCCACAACCAGCAAAATTACAGCCAAAGCTGCAACTGCCAACATGGTTAAACTGACAAAATCTATTCCTGTTGTCGTTGTCACTTCCATAAATTACGCTGCCTTTTTACC
>CAZYBP010000085.1:0-2502 GCA_964645555.1 uncultured Gammaproteobacteria bacterium | reverse complement strand
CCAATAAAGGGGTAAGTTTTTTCATAGAAATTTTTATCATACTCAAACTCCCCCTTGACGTCCAGCTGGTAACTATCTAACAATATAATTAGTGCTAAGACGGAAGCACAAATTTTTTTATGCTTCACCGTCTGCTGCCTTTTTTGCTATTAATAGCGCTGATCACCTTCGTTACATTCAACTTTCAATCAATCAGGAGAGAAATTGCCTATAAACTGCATATCTCCGGTGATCCTACCAGCTCCTGCTGCAAAGAGGAAGAAATTCTAAAGTCCAAAGGGGAATTTGATGAAGATGCTTCTGTAGCTATTTTTAATAATCAGGTCATCGATTACCCTAAAACTTCTTTGGCCTACAGCTACGCTAAAGCTTTAGCGCAACAACCAAATGCTAACCAGGCTGTATTAGGTGTAACTACTAACTCAGCTGGAGAAGAAAAATGGATTGAGGTTTCTTTATCAGAACAAAGAGCACGGGCTTGGGAAGGAGATAAACTAGTAATGGAATTTCCTATTTCATCAGGTAGATGGTCTCCTACCCCAACTGGTACATTCCATATTTGGTATAAAACCAGATCCCAAACTATGAGCGGCGGCTCACAAGAATTAGGTACTTATTACAATTTGCCTAATGTACCGCATAACATGTTTTTCTATAAAGGTTATGCCCTACACGGAGCCTATTGGCATAATAACTTTGGCCATCCGATGAGCCATGGCTGTGTTAACCAACCTCTAGCTAATGCTGCTCAGATCTTTGATTGGGCTGGGCCAACTGTACCAGAAGGCCAAGGAGTAGTTTTAGCTTCCGCTGACAACCCCGGCACCAGGGTTTACGTCCATTAATTTTGAGCCACCAATTTCCTGATTTGTTACGGAAACTCCCTGATAAGACATTTTAGAAAGATATTCTGCCACTTTTAAGGCTGCTTTAGCTCCCTCACCCGCTGCAATCACTATTTGTTCTCCCCAAATATCATTTACATCCCCGGCTGCAAAAATTCCTGGTATGGATGTTGCCCCATACTCATCCACTTCTATTTCCCCCTTTTCATTTTTATTGGTTAACTTGTCAAAGCCCGTTGAGGGGGTCCAGCCTATTTCCACAAACACCCCTGAAACAGGAATTACTTGCTCTTGATTTGTTTTACTGTCTTTAATTTTAATTCCCCCGACCGCCTGATCACCTAAAATTTCCAAAGTCTGATGGTTATTTAAAACTTTCACCTTAGGGGAAGTAGTAACATTTTTTAAAAGTATAGAGTCCCCTTGTAACTGCTCCCCTATATTGATAATACTCACAGACCTGGCTACTTTTTGTAAGGCAAAGGCTGCATCCAAACCAGAATTTCCCCCACCCACCACTGCTACATCTTTATCTTTGTAAAAGGGTGCGTCACAAGTTGCACAAGCTGCTACCCCCTTACCAAATAATTCTTTTTCTCCGGGCACTCCCAGTTTTTTGGGAATCCTGCCGGAGGCAATTAAAACTGTTTTACCGTGGTATTTTTGCCCATCAGATGTTTCCACTGTAAAATCCGGGTCTGCCCCTGATAAATTTATAACCTCCACTCCTTCTTTTAGCCAAAGGCCGTTATTCTCAAAATTTAGTAGTTCCATCCTAAATTGTTGGGCCAAATCTTTGCCGGCAATCATGGTAAATCCCGGATAATTTTCTACCTCAGTTGAATTGGCAGCCTGTCCGCCGACTATTTTAGTTAGCACTAAGACTGTTAAACTTTTCCTGACAGCATAAATGGCAGCGGCAATCCCGGCCGGCCCTGCCCCAATAATAATTACATCAAAAATTTCTTGCTCCATCCCATTTAAATATAGCATAATTTTTGTGTTACCATGAGTTTATGCCCTTAATAGATGATTTACAAAAGATTATTAAAGGTGAGGTATTAAACGACAACGAGACTTTAACAAAGTACTCCAAAGACGCTTCTATTTTTGAAATAAAACCACAAGTTGTTATATTTCCAAAAGATACAGAAGACATTAAAGCTGTAGTAAATTTTATAAACCAACACCCAAAAGACAACTTATCTATTACTGCCCGCTCTGCCGGCACAGATATGACCGGGGGCGCAATTGGAGAATCAATCATTTTAGATGTTTCCAAAAATCTCAATCAATTAATTGCTTTAACTGATGATTCTGCTACTGTTCAACCGGGTATGCTTTATAGAGATTTTGAGGCACAAACTCTACAAAAAGGGTTGATTCTTCCAACTTATCCTGCATCTAGAGAAATTTGTACAGTTGGCGGGATGGTAGCTACCAATGCAGGAGGAGAACTGGAGCTAACTTATGGCCCGATAAACAAATACTTAACAGAGGTTAAAGTGATCTTAGCCGATGGTAATGAATATACTTTTGGATCTTTAGACTCACAAGGTTTAGACGCAAAAATTGCCCAACAGGATTTCGAAGGCAAAATCTATAAAGACATTTTTGACTTAATTTATGAAAATGAAAAACTTATTAAACAAGCCAG
>CAZYBP010000084.1:0-2507 GCA_964645555.1 uncultured Gammaproteobacteria bacterium | reverse complement strand
TGACAGAACCTGTGCCTGCTACTTCTGCTAGTCTGAAATTTGCTTCCAGCTGCATGCTGGAGTAACCTGGGTAATTTGCAGGATCAAGCAAAACTTGATATTCAACCAAAGAGTACCAGCCTTTATCACCCCAAGGCCCCCCTCCCGATCCCAAGGGAATATAAACCACTGATTGTCCTGAAGATACAGCCGGGGCAGGGGTAGCTTTTTCCAAAGTAGACACTCTGGCTTTTAAGGCCGTTACATCCGCAGTTAAAGTATTTAACTGTGAATTACTGAAAGAAGCTGCTTGAGGCTGGGGGGATTTTAGAGCATTAACTTGTACAATAAGCTTTGTGGCTATATCTTCTAAAGCCTTCACTCTGTCTTCCAAACTAGCCTGAGGCAAAGTTTTCGGTACTTCTATTGGACCGGTTTCTGATTGTGTAGTCTCAGAAGAAATTAAGGCTGGCTTTGAGACCACAAACCGCCAATAGCCCAATCCTCCTAATATTGCCACAATGACAAAAACAATGAGCAGGATTCTTATCACAAACTAATCATATCATGTCATTTATACAAGATGCTAAAAAAGCGATCAGTTCGCAAGAACCGAAGGTTCTTAATTCCGAACTCCGTGAGGAATCAAGGTTCTCGAACTTCGTTCGAGGTTCTTATGGTAATATGAAACTATGCCACGCAATCACCTATTTAAACAAAAACATGATCATAAAACCCTAAAATTTCCGGATAATTTCTTGTGGGGAGCAGCCACATCTAGCTATCAGGTTGAGGGTAACAATATTTACTCTGACTGGTGGGACTGGGAAAACAAGGGTAAACTACCCAGCTCAGGTTTAGCTTGCGATCAGTATAACCGTTTTGAGGAGGATTTCGATTTAGCCAAGGATTTAAACCATAATGCTCATAGGCTATCTATTGAATGGTCCAGAATTGAACCCAAAGACGGAGAATTTGATCACCATGAAATTGAACATTATAAAACAGTACTCCAGGCTTTAAAAAAGAGAAATATTAAAGTTATGTTAACCCTTTGGCATTTTACTTTACCTCAATGGGTAGCAGATAAAGGAGGATGGGAAAATGGACAGACTGTTAAATATTTCGAGAGATTTGTTAAGAGAATTGTCCCTGAATTAGTTCAGTTCGTAGACATGTGGATTACCTTAAATGAACCTGGGGTATATGTATATGAAACTTATACGGAAAGGGTCTGGCCTCCGGCCAAAAAAAGTTTTTTGGGACAAGTAAAAACTATTCTTAATCTAGCCTCTGCCCACAAAAGGGTATATAAGTATTTGCATCAAACATTTCCCAAAAAAGAGGTAGGCATAGCCAATAATGTCCAATCATTTGAACCTTACCATAAACACTCAATCAGTGAACAACTGGCTGTCACAATCACTGATATCATTACCAATCACTTGTTTTATTTTTTAACGCGAGGCACCCATGATTTTTTGGGTCTAAATTATTATTTTCATGTCAGGTTTAAAGACGGTAAGGGATTGATGCCGGAGGTGGAAGACGCTTCCAGTGAGTCAAGGGATGTGTCTGACTTAGGCTGGGAAATTTATCCTGAAGGTTTATTTGAGGTTTTAACAGACCTTTCAGATGATATACCTATTTATATAACAGAGTGTGGAATTGCTTCCACCAATGATGACAGAAGAAACAGGTTTTTAATCACTTATTTAAATGAGGTTTACCGGGCTATTAAATCCGGAATTAATGTCAAAGGCTTTTTTTACTGGTCCTTAATTGATAATTATGAGTGGCATAGAGGCTTTGATCCCAGATTTGGCTTAATTGAGGTAGATTATACAACTTTGCAAAGAAAAATCAGACCTTCAGCATTAGTGTATACAGATATTATCCAACATAACGGGATTCCCCATTCCCTGCTTAGATTTATTGGGCACACAGTCCAAGCAGAAGAAGTGCTGGAAAAAAGATACAGAGAAATCAGTAAGGAAATCAAGGAAAGCCAAAAGTGAACCACTTGCCTTTTACCCTTTCAGCCTACCTGCTAAACAGTATTTCTGTCACTACCAATAAAATTTTACTTAATAAATCATTGCCTGATCCTTTTTTGTACATCTTTTATGTCAGCATTTTTAGTTTAATCATATTGCCTGCCATAATTTTTATTCCTGCCCCCAGCCCACAAGCTTTCCTGACAGCTTCCCTCTCTACCATACTTTGGACCCTGGGTGCATATTTTATGTACTGGGGACTAAAGGTTGGTCAAATGTCCCGGGTAATTCCGGTAATTGGTACACTTATCCCTTTAATCCTGCTTTTTGCTGCTTCTAAAACCTTTGCTATCTCCCAAACCCAAACTTTAGCTGTGATAATCCTGATTTTGGGCATGATTGCTATTACTTTTTTTGACTGGAAGGGAAAATTTAATAAACTGGAGGCTGTTTTTGAAATTCTTTCTGCTGTATTTTTTGCAGTTTCTTATATATTTTTGCGCCAGGCATATACTTTAGGTAATTTCTTAA
>CAZYBP010000083.1:1772-2534 GCA_964645555.1 uncultured Gammaproteobacteria bacterium | reverse complement strand
ATTTAAGGTGCAACTAATCAGAAGCTGCAGCGAGTTTTTTCCTGAAGAGTAGCGCTAAGATGATAATAGATCCTCCCCAAATATAAATTAGTGACATTATTCCCAACTTGTTAGCAATAAAACCAAAAGATAAAAGAGATATCAGATAAATGATCTCAAAAGTTAATGCCTTAACTGATAAAATGGTGGCTCTTTGATCAGATCTAATTTGATGCTGTAAATCTGCATTAAATTTGACTAAAGCGAGTTTAAGTAAGTAACTTGCAATAAATATTAAAGGCAGGAGTATAAAGCTGCCTCTTGTGCCAAAAATGATAAATAAAATGCCGCTTAATGCCACAAGCAACAGATGCCAATATTTAAATTTAAGTTTTTCAAAGATTGGAAAAGAATAGCCAGCTAAAGCAAAAGCTCCAAACTCCAGAGCCATTAGCGCTCCTGCTATTGCGGTATTGCCGCCAATAAGATTAAAAATTAAAGGCCAAAATTCATCAGCCGCTCCTGAGATTCCGAAAGCAAGAGAGATAAAAATAATTATAAAAAGCAAGGTAGTATTTGCTTTGATTTCCCTGAAAGCTCCTTTTAAGATTGAGAAATATTTTACTTCTCCAGTTGATTTGAAGGGTAGTACTGATTTGGTAGTAAATAAAACAAAAGCGGCAAGTATGCTGCTGATAACACTGGCAATAATTACCCAGTTAAAATTAAATTGAGCAAGCAACCCTCCAATGGCAGCTGAGATCATAAAGCCAATTTGAGTTA
>CAZYBP010000083.1:1434-1762 GCA_964645555.1 uncultured Gammaproteobacteria bacterium | reverse complement strand
GTTACTCCCTCTATCCTGCCGCTGATTTTTCCATAATCTTCTTCCTGCTTGATACTCTTTAATTCATCGTAAACAAAAGAATCAAATGTGCCGCTGGTTAAGGCATTTTTAACACCCCATAAAACCATTCCCAAGGCATAAAACAGAAAGCCTCCTTTTAGCCAAAAGACATAGCCTAAAGCAACAATAAGCATGGCTGCAATTAAAACGTTTCTTCTGGGAAATTTATCTGCAACAACTCCCATTGGCACTTCCAAAAGCAGTTGCGTGGCAGACCAGAAGCCAATAAGTAAAGAGATCTGAAAAGGATTAAGCCCGTTTTTTTGAA
>CAZYBP010000083.1:0-1424 GCA_964645555.1 uncultured Gammaproteobacteria bacterium | reverse complement strand
ATATAATCCCGATTAGATTGACTGCTTCCAAAAATTTATATAAAGATACTTTCCAGAAAAAAGATTTCATAATTTAATTTTTGTATTCTTCTATTGCTTCACTGATCCATTTATCGATTAGATTAAGCATTTCTTTTTGTAGACTACTGAAATTAGGTATTTCTTTTTTTGCTTTTTGATTATATTTGTCAGTAAATTCAGGCATTGGCATAAGCTTGTCTTCAATTATTTCTTTCTCTTTGGAAGGTAACCCCAAAAGCATATTGAGTCTGACTTTTGATCCTACTTCTTCTTCGCTGAAATGATCCTTGATTTGTTTTTCAATCTCCCATGGAACCATGTAATTGATAACTCCGTATATTCCCTTAACTCTTTTTGCAAAGGGATATACTTCCAGATTCACATTTTCAAAAAACTCCTTGGGATTAAAGTCCTGTTCTTCTGCAACTACTGTCAGGTTAATCTTTTTAGCCTGTTTGGATTGATCAGTCGCTTTTAATACAACTTTTACTGCTTTACTCAGGGTTACACCATATGCTATCTCATCATCAACATAAAGAATATTCTCAAGTTTGACCAAATCCTTTAATTTTTCCTTTGTTTGGGGAATTAAAACTGAATTATCAAAAAGTTCCAAAGGTTGGCCTTCATATCGAATATAAGTATATTTAAATCTGACAATAGGGAGAGCTAAAATTACAGGAGGGGTTAAGTTTAACTTTTTGTACAGTATCTCTGTAATTTTTGTAAGCAATATGCCTGAATCGCCTGCTCCCAAAACTAAATCAAACTTAATATTTCTTTCTGAGAGCAGATAATATAGAACAGCAATAAATCTTTTAAAATGCCTGAGGGCCAAAATTCTCAAAGACAGGCCAAAGATGTCATCAGGATTGTATAGTTTTTGGTATTCCTGATCTTCCTTCAAACCAACTTTGTCTTTGATTAAATTGTAAACATCCTCATGTTTGATCATGCCTTAAGTATATCAACAAAAGCAGGTTTGTGATTTTCTTTTCTGTCGCGGTTTCCGCCGCCCCCGCCAGTTTCGGATATAAAGACCCATCACTGAGGGCAGCACCATTATAAGGAATGTTTTTAGGGATTCAGGGAAAACTAAATTGGGTGCTGCCCGAATATACGCGAGGGCCGAAAGATTTTCTCGGAATTTTAAATAGCCGGCCCGAGCCATCGGAATCAGCTGTGAGTGTCCCGTCTCGAGACGGGACCGAACGGCCGGAAACAGAATAGGGTAAAAATTGCGGCGGGGGCGAAGCGGAATTCCCCCGCAACGGCAGGCGGAAATAAAACGAGATAATAAGGTAGGCGGGAAACGCGCGAAGCGATTTTATGCACCGTTTCCCGCCGTGTTAGAGACTGTACCAACTTAGTCGTAAGCCGGAGATACCGGCGAGGGTCCCCCT
>CAZYBP010000082.1:0-2668 GCA_964645555.1 uncultured Gammaproteobacteria bacterium | reverse complement strand
CTAAAACCTGATCAGCTTCTGCCGTAGGCGATACTTGTGGATTTGTAAATCCTGCCTCTCTCACATTCTTTGCGATTTCTGCTACAGCTTCGGCATGCTGTCCATCGGTAGTCACTACAGGATTAACCGCTTGGGGAGTAATTTCTCCCCGGGTTGATAGCTTTCCTTCAGTTTCAGTCGGAGCAGGACCTGCCATGGGTATATTATCTCACAGACAACCAACTCCCTACCAGCCCAAGTCTTGCTTTATAGACGATCTTTACTATACTACTCAATACAATGATTCTGAAAGTTAAAAAAATAAAACTTGAAACTGAAAACTCTTTTAGTTTAATTTTGGAAAAACCCAAAAGGTTCAATTTTTACCCTGGGCAGTATTTGGATATTGAATTACCGGTTAATGATCCAAACAGCTCTACCCGTGCCTTTACCATTTCTTCATCCCCTACTGAAAATTATTTAACAGTCACCACCAAAAAAGGCATAACTCCTTTTAAAAAATTTGTGGAAAATATTAAGCCTGGTGACACTGTTTTTGCTTCTCACCCGGCAGGAACTTTTGTTTTAGATGAAACAGAATCTGCTGTTTTTATAGCCGGAGGTATCGGCATCACCCCTTTTAGAAGCATGATCAGATATGTCTTGGATCAAAAATTAAAAACTCCCATCCTCCTCATTTACTCCAATTCAGACGAAAATTTCCCATTTAAAGATGAGTTAGATCGTTGGCCAAAACAGTTACCAAATCTGAAAGTTATTTATCATATTTCAAAGATAAGTGGCCGTCTAAACATTGATAAGTTGGAAAAAATCTTGAATCTTAAATCTTTAATCTTAAATCATATTTTCTATCTCGCTGGTCCCCCTAACATGGTTGATGATATTGAAAAAATACTAATAGAGACCGGTGTAGACCCACTAAATATCAGAGCTGACAGGTTTGACGGCTATTAATACCAAATCGCTTTACCTATTATTTGCTCTTTTTTAATAGGACCAAACCTTCTGCTATCAGTACTAAATTTTTGGTTATCGCCTACGACAAATATCCCATGATCGAAGGACATTTGTCCAACACGTTTTACCATCTCTTTTCTGTTTTTTTTAACCACCACTATATCCCCTATCTTCAATCCCAACAACTTCCACCAGTTAAAAACTAAGATATCCTGGCCATTTTTTAAAGTAGGCAACATACTATTGCCTGAAACAGTAAATCTGGAGACTGGAAAAAGAATCACGTCTTTTTAGTATGACTAAAAATATTCGCCACTTCATCAACTGCTTTTATCAACTCTTGGGCCTTTGCTTCATCTACTTGCCTTTTATTTTCTGAACAAAGCTTAGCAGTTTTCCAAACTAAATCATGCAGGTTGGGAAATTTTTCCAAGTGTTCGCTCTTAAAATAATCTGTCCACAGTATTAATACTTCCCTTTTGCAAATTTCTGCATGCTCTTCTTTAACTTTGACCATTCTGACAAAGTTGTTTCTGTCGGTAACTTGCGGATTTTCCTTAGGCAACTCATTTATCTTTTGCACCATAGTTAAAACTGTTTTGGCAGCAAGCTGTGCAGTGTGGGGATCATAAATACCACAAGGAATATCACAATGGGCATAAACAGTCCTTGTAGGAAGTAACTTAATTATAGAAACCAGGAAAGCTTGCATATTAATTTTATAGATCCTGAATTAAGCCACTCTTGAAAAGAGCAAGTCTCGCATTTGGCGGGTTCAGGGCAACAAAGATACTTTGTCAATTATTATATTACAAGTTTTGGGTTAAAGTACAAAATATGGGTAATAAAACAGTAATGTTTAAACGCTACTGCCATTTATTGGTTCTGTAGGCAATCTTATTGCTTCCAAATACTCTTCCGCATCAAAGGCCGCTTTACAACCCGCACCTGCAGCAGTTACTGCCTGCCTATACTTATGATCTGCTACATCCCCTGCCACAAACACTCCAGCCACCGAGGTCTTTGTTTCGTCTTTTACTAAAATATATCCTTTTTCATCCAGCTCGACTTGACCTTTCAAAAAGCCAGTATTAGGTTTATGACCTATTGCGATAAACAATCCATCAAGCTCTATTGTGCTAAGTTCTCCTGTTTGGGTATTTTTCAGTTTCACTCCGGTTACTTTATCTTGTCCCAACACCTCTTCTACTGCTGAATTCAGAATAAATTCCACATTAGATTTACTTTTTACCAAAATCTGTAATGCCATTTGAGCCCTTAAACTATCCCTTCGATGGATAACAATTACTTTTTTGCAAAGTTTGGAGAGATAACTTACCTCGCGCATAGCAGTATCTCCTCCGCCCACTACTGCTACCACTTTACCCTTAAAGAAGAATCCGTCGCAAACTGCGCAAGCTGACACTCCTCTGCCCCGAAGCCGCTGCTCAGACTCCAAATTTAACCACATAGCGGAAGCTCCTGTGGCCAAGATTACTGCCTGGGTTGATAAAGTTTTTGTTTCAGTTTTGATGGTAAATGGTTTTTTGGAAAAATCTACACTGGTGACATCTTCGGCAACAAATCTGGCCTTAAACCTTTCAGCCTGCTTTCTCATTTTTCCCATTAGCTCTGGACCCTGAACTCCTTGCTCAAATCCAGGAAAATCATCTACATCAGTAGTCAGCATTAACTGCCCTCCTGCTTCCCT
>CAZYBP010000081.1:0-2716 GCA_964645555.1 uncultured Gammaproteobacteria bacterium | reverse complement strand
TAGAATGTCTCCTTCCCAAGGAGAAGGTCGAGGGTTCAAATCCCTTCCACCGCTCACAAGTTAAACTTGCTCTAATAAGTACGTTGATTGTTACTAAGTATGCCGGTGTAGCTTAGTGGTAAAGCGATGCTTTCGTAAAGCAAAGAGCGACAGTCCGATTCTGTCCACCGGCTCACTCTATTTGTTTGCTTCTAGTAGTCCCATACTTGCTGCTTGGTTTTTGGGGTCGGCTGTTAACACTAAGGTAAAAATTTCTTTGGCTTTATCTTTTTGTTTGGTGATTAAATATACAATGCCCAAATTATTTCTCAAGTTAATATTATTTGGGTTGACCTGAATTCCTTTTTGCAGATACTCTATAGCCAAATCATACTTTTTTTGAGCAAAATAAATTGCTGCTATATTTTGATAGGATTGCCAAAGCCCGGGGTTGAACTGGGCAGCTTTTTGGTAATTTTCCAAAGCTTTATCATCCTGTCCTAATTCATGATAAGTATTTGCTAAATTATGATAAGCATCCCCATAATTGGGTTTTAAGGCAATGGCAGTTTGAAATTCTTGTAAGGCTTTTTGTTTGTCACCATGACGGCCATACATATCTCCTAAATTATTATGGGTATTTGGGCTGGAAGGTGAAGTTTTACCGGTTGCGATCCATAAATTATCCTGGTTTTTCCAGTCAATATTTCTAAGTATGGTTCTTATAGAAAGAGGAACAATCAACAGGATGAGTAAAATATACAATAAAGCAGGCATTTTGTTTTTTTGTAATAGTTTTTCAACCACCAAAGCAACTGAGGCAAATATTCCAATACTGCCTAAATAAACATAACGTTCAGCTACAATCCAGTTAAGCCTGAAAGGGGTTAAAGAAGGTAAGAGAGTAATCATAAAAAATGATAACCAAAAGAACACTTTTTTATTTGTTTTGAAAGAAAATACCCAAAGTGCCAAAAATACTAAAAATTCAATTGCAATCAAGGCAAATTTTAATTGTCCAAAAGCCAGTTCTGAATGATATAAAGTAAGATCCTGCGGCCAAAATATCAAATTTAAATAAGAAGAAATAGCCACGGGCACTAAAATAAGTACATTATCTACCCCTCTTTCCTGGTAGTGGACTGAAGTTAAAGTTTGTTCCCTGGCCGGCAGGGAAACCAGGCTAATAGTAGCATAGGTTAGGCAAATTAAGGCAAAAGGAATAATCTTTTTCCAGTGTGTTTTTAGATTACCAAAAATTAGCTCATAAAGCGGGTAGACTAATACTAAAGATAGTGGCATATGAAGATGTGACATTAAGGAGAATAGGTAGAAGACAATAGATAAAATATAAAAGGTTAGTTTTTTGCCGGATAAGATATAAAACAGAAAAGACAGCAGGAAAAAGAAGCTATATTGGGGGTAGCCTCCCCCGGAAACCCAGATAACAGATTCTACCAGCAGAGGATGAACAGCAAAAATGGCAGTAGCAAAGAGAGCTGCTTTTTTGGAATGAAGGTAAGAAACTAAAGCAAATACAAGATAAATACTGCCTAAATGCAGCAAGATATTACCTAATCTAAAAGCAATAGGATTTAAGCCTGCAAGCTGAAAAGTGAACCAATAAATAATCGGGCGGATAAATCCATACGGGTGGGTACTAATAGCATTTGCTAAATTGCCAATATTGGGGTTGTTGACAATTTCAGCCAGGTCATCAGATAAAAAATCATTGCCCAAAGCATTCAAATAAACACCAAAGCCTAAAATAGTCAGCAGCAATAGATTTGCCCAATTATCTCTGAGAAAAAGTTTTAAACTAGTCTTTTTTTCTTCCGGCAGCTGGTTGCTAGTGTAAATGCCGAGATACTTATTGAGTTTTTCTTCACCCCAGCGTTTTTTTAAGTAATTAATCACCTCTTCTTTGGGAATTTTCAAATAAACGGAAATTTCCTCCACCGAAGAATTTCTAATATTTTTTTTAATATAATTTTTTTGGAAATGGTCTAAGGACATACCTTTGATGGTATGAAGAGTATACTAAATTAACGGGGGATAGTTAAGACCTGACCGGGTTCAATCAGATCGGGGTTAGGGATATTATTAGCCTTGGCAAGTTTGTCATAGGCGAAGATATCTCCATAAGTACGTCCTGCAATTGTTGATAACCAGTCTCCTTCTTGCACCGTGTAAGTGTTTCCGGTAATTTTTGGTCCCCACTCAGTATTTGGAGCATTGGGGGATACATTAGTGTCTGCACTGGCAAGTTGAGTGCTGGGATTATTTGCTACTTCTACTTTAGGGATCGTTAACACTTGACCTGTTTCCAGAAGATCAGGATTAGTTAAATTATTGGCCTTGACAATTTCATCAAATTTGTAACCATCTTTATAATATTGATCGGCAATAGTAAATAAAGTATCGCCATCTTTGACAGTGTATTTGCCAGGCAGGTTGTCCGGGGAAACATCCTGTTCTACAACTTGTTGGGATTGTTGGGCCGGACCCAAATCCGATTGGCCTTTATTAAAGTAATTAAAAACAAGTATCCCCATTACCAAAACAATTAAAGCACCCAAGACCAAACTTAATTTGGATTGGTTCTGCTGGAGATTATTTTCTACTTTTGAGACATAACTGGTAGCTTGGAGGTTGTAACCTCTGTTATTACTGCGAAGTGGCAAACTTGCTTTCTTTTTAGATACTCTGGTTTTTGTAGCTTTTCTTGGCATTTTTG
>CAZYBP010000080.1:0-3450 GCA_964645555.1 uncultured Gammaproteobacteria bacterium | reverse complement strand
TTATTGTTTTCTGCAAAAATAATGATTCTAATCTCTTTTATGGGATCTTATATCTTTATGTATCTTCTAATAAATCCATTCTTAAAAGGATTGAAAGGTACCTTACTTGCTTTTTCTTATAGCCTTATTCCTTACGTTATATTCAGATTAAATGTTAAAGACTCCATTGGAGAAATGTGGGGGCTGATGTTTTTGGCTGCGTCTTTTTATGCAGTTAAGAAGTTAGCAGAACAGACAAATATAAAAAATCTCCTACTTGCCAGTATATTCCTTGCTTTTTTAGTAACTTCGTATCAGCTCTCGCTTTTAGTATTTTTGCCGGTACTTTGTATATTCATAATAATTTTATTTATTAAAACAAGAAAAGTTAAGTTTCTATGGTTTAACTTGGCTGCTGGCTTCTTGGCAATTCTACTTTCAGCTTTTTACCTTTTGCCAATGTTATTTGAAATACAGCTAACCCGGTCTGATTATCTGCCTTCATTTGTTAAGGAAACTCCTTCAGTACGTGGTTTATCAAGGTATGAAGTATTAACAGGGGACAGTAATGTATTTGATTTTAAAGAAGGTACAAACTGGTTAAGTTTTAAGACAGATACTAAGACGCATACGATAATCCGTCTTTCCAAATATTATTTTCCTGACTGGAAAGTTTTTGTAGACGGGAAAGAAATTCAAGTTGATTACAGAAACAATGATATGGGACTAATAACGTTTCTATTGGGGGTAGGTAACCATACAATTAATGCCAGGCTTTATGATACGCCGATCCGCGCATTATCTAATTTGATAACTTTAGCAGGGTTAAGTATGACTATGGCGCTATTTTTAGTATCATTTGTCAGGGTACGTAAGTGGATACGATACTATCGTAAGGGAATAAACTGATGGAGACTGTTGAACAAATTGATTCAACTGAAAGCCTGTCAGCAGAAGTTGTCAAAGATAAAGTAGTTAAAGGTGTGGGAATATTAACAGCCAGGACTATTCTTATCCAAATTATTGCTTTTTCTGCGAATGCTTTACTTACGGTTTTCCTGGACCCTGCAGAGTATGGGGTATTTTTTATAGTTTCTGCTTTAATTAATTTTCTAGCCTACTTTGGCGATATTGGTTTTGCAGCGGCCTTAATCCAAAAGCAGGAAAAATTAACCCAGTTGGAATTACGGACAATTTTCACTGTCCAGCAAGTTTTAGTTATATCTTTATTTATTATTGTTTTTATTGCTACACCTGTTGTTGAAAATATATATAAGCTGGATCAAAAAGCAGTCTACCTTCTTTGGGCTGTGGCTTTTTCTTTGCTCTTCTCTTCATTAAAAACAATACCCAACGTACTCTTAGAAAGAAGACTTGAATTTAATAAGTGGGTAATACCCCAGATTGTAGAAACTATAATTTTTAATACTTCAGTTGTTTTCTTCGCCTGGAAAGGTTATGGAGTAACAAGCTTCACCTTTGCAGTATTGCTCAGGGGTTTTTTGGGGCTATTGATAACTTACACAGTGTCGCCCTGGCTACCTGGTTTTGCTTTTTCCGCCAATGCCTTTAAATCCGTACTCAAATTCGGGGTGCCTTACCAAGCTAATGCCCTTTTGGCAATGATTAAAGATGACGGCATGACGATTCTTTTGGGTGGAATTTTGGGACAAAGCGGTGTTGGTTTATTAGGGTGGGCTCAAAAGTGGGCATATGCCCCCCTAAGGTTTGTGATGGATCAAGTTATAAAAGTAACTTTTCCTGCCTTTTCGAGATTACAAAGTAACAAAGAAGAGTTGTCAAATGCTGTTTCCAAAGCAGTTCTGTTTATATCAATTTTAGTTTTTCCCGCACTTGTAATACTTATCATGATTGCCCCCTCACTAACCGAAATTATTCCTAAATATAATAAATGGAATCCTGCTTTGAATGCACTTTTGCTGATCAGTATAACCTCTGCCCTGGCAGCTGTAACTACTCCGCTGACGAATGCGCTGAACGCAATAGGGAAGATATCAATAACTTTTAAATTGATGATTATGTGGAGTATTCTTACCTGGATTACTGTTCCCATACTTTCCGTTTTTTTTGGATTAAACGGTGCTGCTTTTGGCTTTAGCTTAGTAGGGCTTAGTTCATTTGTGGCAATGGTTGTAGTCTCAAAATATATAACAGTGACTTATTTTCAAAGCGTTATAAAACCACTCATGGCAGCACTTTTAATGGGTTTTTGCCTACAAATTATTAAAGGTTTATTTGTTATCTCAATTATGCAAGTTATCTTAATGATTATTTTGGGAATAACTATCTATACTGTAACCATTCTTTTTTTGGAACCGAAACTTATCAACATGACAAAATCGCTTTTTAAAAAATGAACCTGTCCAAATTTCAAATTATTGCCTTCAAAGTATTATTTTGTTTATTTTTTTTATTAACTGTTTTCCTAATCTATCCTGTCTCCCTTTTGGCTAAATCCAATTCTTATATTTCTATTGTAAATCCTGTTAGAGGCGGGGATTTTTGGGAATCTGAAACTGAGTATCCGTACACCGCAGTCCTAGGGCAGATGGGCATTTTAAATAGACTTAATGTAAATGCAACTTGGTTAATCAGATATGATGCATTAGCAGATAAAGATATTATAGAATCTCTGAAAAAATCACCGTATGAGAAAGGATTATTTTTAGAGATTACCCCCAGTTGGACAAAAGCAACGCAAGTTGAATATCACAAAGGAGGAAATTGGCATGCTGCAGGCAGTGCTTTTTTAACAGGTTATGAGGCAGAAGAGAGAAAAAAATTAATAGATGGGGCATTTTCCCGCTTCAATGAAGTTTTTGGGTTTTACCCTCAATCTGTTGGAGCATGGTGGATAGATAGTTACTCTTTAGACTATATGCAAAAAAAATATGCTGTTTCAGCTGCGTTAATTGTGGCTGATCAGTATTCAACAGATAACTATCAAATTTGGGGTCAATACTTTTCCACCCCGTACTATCCGTCAAAAATAAACGCATTACACCCGGCTCAAACCAGACAGAATAAATTGCCTGTTGTAATAACCCAATGGGCAGCCAGGGATCCTGTAAACGGTTATGGAAACGGAGTTTCAGAAAGTACGTATAGTGTTCAGGCAAATGATTATATTGATTTTCATAATCTGGATACCAAGTACTTCTTGAAACTTATTGACATATATACCAATCAATCCTTAACAAATTTTTCTCATTTAGTTGTTGGTTTAGAAAATTCTTATTCATGGCAAAAATATGCAAAAGAATATGAAAATCAAATCAAGGTACTTTTTGATAAAAGATCCGCCGGACTGGTGACTTTGGTAACCATGTCCGATTTTGCGTCCTGGTATAAAGTTAACTTTCCTGACCTTTCACCGGAACAAATTATCCTAGCAGATCATCCTTTAGGAACTTATACAAAGGCAGTCTCGTCTATGACCCAATACCATCG
>CAZYBP010000079.1:0-3666 GCA_964645555.1 uncultured Gammaproteobacteria bacterium | reverse complement strand
CATTAGGTAATTTATTAAATATTAAAGATAATGGTTCATCCATCTTTTCTGTCTCAGAAACAGTAGTCACTACTTCACTTCCAACATCATTTACTGCTGCCGGGGATGTATCTATTGCCTATGATATTAACTTTACCAACCCTACAGCCTCATATATTAAATCAGGAGCTCCTCTAATCATCCAATCAGGCAAAGTCTTTAACTCTTCCGACTTAACATTAAGAACTTTTAATCAAGGCCAATTAGTCCTGGATACTCCGGGAGGAGTTGTTTTAAACCAATACCAACCATGGACTTTGGCAGACTCTACTATGGCTTTAAATATCCAGGATTCATCAGGTAATAATTTAATGTCTTTTGATTCTACCAATGGTAATGTGGGAATTGGCAGATCAGGACCATTTGGAAGGTTACTGGTTACAGGAGCAGGTACAGGAACAGGAATAACATTACAGACCATAGGTTCAGGAGGAGTGTTTGGATTAACTGCTCTGGATAATGGTAATGTTGGTGTTGGCACTACCACCCCAACCTTTGAACTGCAGGTAACAGGTAATGTAGGTATAGGTAAATCCTTAACAGTCACAGGTTTGGGAGTATTAAATGGAGGATTAAATGTCACAGGTAGTACTACTTTAACTTCAGGACAATTCCTGGCTCCTAATGGTTCAGCCTCTGCCCCATCATATTCATTTAGTAATGCCTCAAGTATTGGGGCATGGACTCAAAATAATGCTTTAATGTTAAATACTAATGGTTCCCAAACTTCCGGATTAACTATTACTGGCGCTGGTAATGTAGGTATAGGAACAACTGTGCCAGGTTATGCCTTAGATGTAACTGGAACGGGAAGGTTTACCGGTCAGGTTACTGCATCAGCATTTACAGCTGGTAGTTCCACACTCAGTAGCGCATTGCTTGGTGGGTCAGGAAATATGACTATTACAGCTGGAGGTAGTGCAAACCTAACTTTTGGTAGCAATTCTAGCAATACCTTCATCTTTAAAACAGGCGCTGGTCCTACTGAGGTGGCCAGAATAAATACCAGCGGTAACTTAGGTATTGGTTTTTCTTCCCCTCAATCATTACTTCATTTAAGGCAAACAGGTGCAGCTGATGCATTTAAGGTAGAAGATGAAGCAAATGATACATTAACCCCTTTTGTAATTAATATGGATGGTAATGTAGGAATAGCCAATTCTGCTCCTTCTTTTCCTTTACAGGTAGGTACAGATGGAACTAATGGTAATGGAGCCTATCTATCTGCAGGAGGAGCTTGGGAGAATGGATCCAGCTTTGAATTTAAAGAAAACTTTACTCAACTTAATACTCTGGATATATTATCCAAGATAAATGAACTTAATATCTCTTCCTGGAACTATAAACTGGAGCAGGGAGTTTCCCACATTGGTCCAATAGCTGAGCAGTTTTACTCTGTATTTGGAGTAGGTAATGACAATAAACATATATCTACCATTGACCCTGCTGGAATAGCTTTGGTAGGGATTCAAGCTCTTTCAGAGCAAATGTCAAATCTCAAATGGCAAATCTCAAATCTTGCCTCAGATTCAGCTAAAGAAGCCAGCACCTCTTCTTCCCCAAATACCAATCCCCAAATACCAGCCCCTAATTACCTAGAGGATAAAATAGCTTCACTCTCTGCAAGGCTAGAAAGTCTAGAATCCAAACTAGCCTCTTCCTCCTCTGTCATCTCGAGTGCGCCACCACAAAGTGGTAAGTACCCTTGGGGTGCAGCCGAGAAATCTCAAACCTCAACGCAGTCAGGAGATCTCTCACTGGTCGTTCGAGATGACAATACAGCAACCAGTTCAGCTACAGAAAGTGCACAGGTTACAGGTGACAGTGGACAGCAAGCCTCTTCTTCCCCAAATACCATATACCAGTCCCTAGATACTACTTTAAATCCTTCGGCTAACGCTCAGGACGTCGCTTCGCTCCGTCTCACCCCTCCTGATATATTACTGGCTACTGGTTCTGCTAATTTAGCTAATTTAAATGTGACTTCTGATGCTTCAATTTCAGGTAAGTTAAAAGGATATGATTTGGAAGTATCAAATTCTCTGAAAGTTTTTGGTAATACTACTTTAGCCAATACCACCATAGCAGGAGATTTAAATATTGACGGGACTATGAGTATCAATGGTAATTCTTTATCTGTTTTAGGTACCCTTTTCCTGCAAAGTGGACCCTTATCTCAGAAAATAGATATATTTAACGGACAAGTAATAATTGATAATACGGGTAATATTAGTACTCAAGGAAATGTTAGCGCCAACTCTTTAACCCTTTCCAGTCAAAGTACAGGTACTGCCACTATTTGGGCTGGTAAAACCAGCATTACTGTTTACTCCAAAAATCTAACTCAAACCTCTAAAGTTTTAGTTACCCCAAGTAGGTTAGTGATGTTTGCTGTTACTAAAAATCCAGACTTACAAACCTTTACTATTCAAATAGATAAACCTCAGGCTCAGGATTTGGATATGGATTGGATGATAGTTAATCAAAGGAATTGATTTATGAAGAGATATGAAAAAAAGATAAAAAGAGCTGAAAATACCATTTATAAGGTAGATCAGTCTGGTAAGATCGAATATACCAGTCATGATACGGTTGTTGCTTTTTCAAATGGTAAGCGGAGGGCGATTTTAATAAAGGCTCAAGACAAAAGAATCTTGTTAGAACACTTTAGAACAGCTGGGAAAAGCCAGGTTTTCCCCATCAGGGTATTTGCCCTACTTATTTTTATCTTGTTTAGAAAAGAGAATTTTGAGGAAATAATTATTGATACCGAGTATCCGGGCAGAGGAGATTTAATCAAGAATTATCTCCTACACGATTTTAAAAGGATTGGTCGGGAGATTGATCCGAGCCTTATTCGTTTTCATCAGATAGGTAAGAAATGTGAAGCACATTGGCATGGGTATTTTTGTTTTAAAGGTAAGCGCCAAGCTGAAGTTAAGATCACAGCTAGGGAGGTATTAAGTGAAATTTACCATTAAAAAAGACCGAGTGTATGTTGGTAGCTTAAATAGGAGTCTTTCATCCTGGTTCGGCTACCCACCCGATCTTAATGAAAAAATATTAGCACAAGGGAAGAAAAATGTCAAGATAATCTTAGGTATTTTTGAAAATTTACTCATTGTAAATTCAATGAAAATTGGAAATTGTAAATTGAAAATTAATACTAAAGGTTTCATAAAACTAACCAAAAGAACTCTGGTAATGAGTTTTATAGCCCTTTTAATCTTCACAGGCTCAGGGTTATATCTTTTGATGAAGCCAAAACCCGCCTCAGCCTCCTGGCCTCCGGCCCGGAGGGTATGATGATAACTGGGCCTACAGGCAAGAAGGAAATCTATGAAATCTAATAAAAGACCCGTCAAAATTAAAAATGCTGTTTACCAAATAGACCAGTCCGGAAAAATTGAGGATACAGCCAAAGATACTGTTATTGCCTATTCTAATGGTCATAAATATGCTGTAAGGATACCAAAAAAACTAAAACGGCAAATTCAAGAAATCTTCCGTTTGCATGGTTTTACCAAACTGTTTATCTACTGGTTATTCTCTGTAGGCATTTACCATTTACTGACCACTCTGAAAGAAAAATCAGAGGTAGTTATCGATACAGAATATCCAGGTAAA
>CAZYBP010000078.1:0-3938 GCA_964645555.1 uncultured Gammaproteobacteria bacterium | reverse complement strand
TTGATTCTTCGTCATGGCACTAGATTAACAAAAGATTAGTTTTTTGTAAAGAGCTATTTGTACAATTTCTAAATTCTGCTAATTTCTATCTTTCTAATTTTGAATTCTAAATTCTTAGGTACAATAAATAAAATATAGGCAGGCTTATTAGGCTGCATTTGTTCAAAGCTTAAAGTATATTTTTGTTCTACCCCTTCATATTTTTTTAAGCTCTCTCTATCCAAGCTTAATTCTTTTATAGTTTTAAGTGGATTTATCTTTAAGTTAATCTTCAAATCGTCATATATATTATTCTTAGTTAAAAAAGCAGTTGCAAAGATATTAATTTTATTTTTCCCGAGAGAAAAAAATCTAATACATCTATTTTTGATAAAATTTTCATCCTCCAAACTAACCTCATTAGTTTTATTGGTATTTTTTAATACCTTAGTTTCAGCTGGTAAATTAGGAAATGTATGGACAAGCTGCCAATTTGGAAATTTCAGCTGATTCATTTCCACAGGGCTTTGTGGACCATTATCCAATATTGCCCACTCAACACTATCTTGGATAAATTCTCTGCAATTAGGAGCTGCACCATTAATGGTCTGTAACTTTTTATCAAATCCTAGCAAACGGACTAAAAACCTTGTACCGTCACCTGTTGTAATTACCCTATCCCCAAATTTAGCATTGCTCCCTATAAATAAAGCCGCATCCTGTTGGTAAGTAATAGTGCTTCTCCAAATCATTGTTTCCGTATTTTCCAAATTAATTACACCAAGAAAAACAATTATTCCTAAGATGGCTAAAAAAGCTAGGTTGCCAAATAAAGGCTTTCTGTATTTTATAAATTCCCCCCAAAACAATCCCACTAATATAGAGATCGGAACGAATATAGATAGTAGATATTGTACAGCTTGTGGCTTAACAGCACTGAATATAAAGTATGTTACTATAATCCAAATTAATAAATAAAATGATAGTAACGACCTTTTTAGGAATATATATGCAACTGATGAACCAACCCAAAAAGCAGTTAAGGAAAGCATATGAGAAAAATCGCCTAAGTAAAGAGTGCCGTTACTGGTAAGTATCTTCAGAAATACCGATAAAATATTCGATGATTGTCCGCTCATTTGTTTAGCTTGCTCTAAATGGAACTCAAGCAAGTCTGCATTCAGTTGTGTTCTGGTAAAATACCTGAATACAGTAAATGCAATTAAGGATGCACTTAAAAAATATAATGTCTGTTTACTGTAAAATTTTTCCGTTAAAGGACTTTTTTTAAAGAACAATTTTAAGAAAAGCCCGTAGGAAATTATTACCCCGAATATAATCGCTATAGCAATAACCTTTGTTGATATACCGATAATAAACACTAAAACCGTTAAGATAAAATCTGTCCTTGTAAAATATTGCTTAGTTAAATACCGATAAAAAAATAGAAGTGTCAATGATATAGAAAAGAGTAGAGGTACTTCAATCATCATCAAATGGCTATAGACAATAAATATCGGAACAAAAGCTAAAGAGGTCGCTGTAATTAAAGCTGATCTTGTACTCAGAATTTTCTTTACAAACAAAGCTAGCATAATAATACTAAAAACAGAGAAAATTAACGTCGTAAATCTATATACAGCAACAGAAGGCTTTAGAATTGCCCCAATTACCCCAGCCAAACTCCACCATAGAGGTAGGTACCAAATAATACCGTTTTTGAAATCATTTAATATGTATGTATAGTCTTTAAAAGCGAAATTATTCCTCAAGCTTTCAGAGAAAAATAAAGCGATACCACCATGAAAACCTTCATCCCACGAAACAATAGCATGCGAGGAATGAGTTTCAATAACCCATTTTCCCCAAAAATAAATACCGGCAAAAAGTGCTATGAAAAAGCAGGCTTCTGTTAGAATCTTATGTTTCAATTCAAACGCAGTAATATCACATTCTAAGATGCTTGTGCAAGCGTTATCCCTGAGGAACGGTCATTGTAGATTCTGAAGCTCTGGTTTCTCGGACGGCTGTAACTTTAATTGCACCCGGTACCACTACCTCTTTGGATATTTTTGTAGCTATGTCGTGTACTAATTTTGGTAATTCTTCATCCGAAATCCTTTCCGGTATTACTATTACTCTTACCTCCCGTCCTGCTTGTAAAGCAAAAGCTTTATCCACTCCTTCAAACGAGGTAGCAATCTTTTCTATATCATCCATTCTTTTAATGTAGTCTTGTACGTTTTCATGTCTCGCTCCAGGCCTGCCACCGGATATAGAATCTGCAATACAGACTAATATTGATTCAATTGATGAAAAAGGCTTATCTTCATGATGTTCGGCAATACAATTCACAACCTTCTCCGGCATATTAAATTTACGGGCAATTTGCACTCCCTTTTCAACATGTGTCCCTTCATCGCCTTCAGTCACAATTTTTCCGATGTCATGTAGCAAACATCCAACTCTAACTATGTTGGCATCTGCTCCAATCATTTTAGCCAAAGCCACTCCTATTTGAGTTTCCTCTAGCGTATGTTGAATTAAATTTTGTCCGTAAGAATACCGGTATTTGAACCGACCCAAAAGTGCAACCAGTTCTACAGGTAAATTATAAACACCTGCATCATGACAGAGTTTTTCTCCGGCCTGCAGCATTAGTTTCTCAATATCCTCTTTAGTTTTCTCAACTATTTCCTCAATTCTTTGGGGTTGAATTCTTCCATCCTCTATTAACCTCTCCAAGGCCACTTTAGCAATCTCGCGCCTAACCGGATCGAATGAGGAAATAATTAGACTATCGGGAATTTCATCATCCATTACCACATCAACTCCTGTTGTCTGTTCAAATGTCCTTACATTTCTCCCTTCCTTTCCAATAATCCTACCTTTTATCTCCTCGTCTTCCAGTTTAACTCGGGAGGTAGTAAATTCTGAAATATAATTTGTGACACCATGAATCATGGCGTCTGCCAAAATCTCTCTGGCCTTTTCATCTGATTGAAGTTTGATCTCGTCCTCGGCTTCTTTGATCCTTTTGGAAATTTCTTCTGCTAAATCTTTATCTATATTCTCCAATAAAACTTTTTTTGCTTCCTCAGCCGACATCTGGGAGGATTTTTCTAACTTTGATACTAAATCTTTACGGATTTTTTCCAGCTGCTCCAGTTTTTCATCAATTAATTTTTGCTTTTCATTAATCTGTCTTTCTCTTTCCTCTAAAATTCCCTCACGCTTTGCAAGTTCGGCTTCTTGTCTGACAAAATCCACGTCAATAGGTTGGTTACTTTTAATTGGACCAAATGTTCTTTGCATATATATCTTATTGGCACAAAGAAGAAACCGATTAGGATCGGATTAAAGCGGCTATGGAATGAGTGAACATAAAAGTTTTCATACCTTTAAACTCGCTGTCTTTCTTGACACCTTAAGTTAATTAATTTTAACTCTTTTGCGATTTTTTTTCAACTACACTCTTGACTACTTCATATTCAAATCCTCTTCTTAATAAATATTCATAAGCCTTTTTCTTCTTTTCCAGATAGGGGAGAGACTGCCAAATTTTTATCTTTTTTTCTAGGGCTTGTTCTGCTAATTCCTCCTCACTTATCTCATACCCCATATCAGTTATCACCTTATCTATAATCTCTCTATCTATCCCTTTTTGAAAAAGTTCCTGCCTTAAGGCAATCTTACCCTTTTTCTTAGTCTTTCTTCTTGATTCCACCCAAGCCTTGGCAAAAGATTGATCGTCCAAAAGCTTTTTTTGTTTTAATTTTTCCACCAAAAGATCTGCTGCAGCTTGAGAAACTTCATCTTTATCTTTCGCTTTTCTTTTAAATGATAAATCCCTCAGATAATCTCTGACCTCTTTTTCAGACCTGGGTCTAACATTCCAAAGACGATACATTCTTTCCATCAGTTTCCCAACTTCCGCTTCAAATAATAATTTTTCCAAA
>CAZYBP010000077.1:0-3950 GCA_964645555.1 uncultured Gammaproteobacteria bacterium | reverse complement strand
AATAAGCCCTGTTTTTAAGCCATAATATAAAGCCAAAGGCCAAAGGTAGGGCAAAGTGTAAAAAATAAAAAAAGACAGACACAAAATCATACCACTGCAGCTTACCAGCAAAGTAAAGTTTCTCCTGCAGAAAAACTGTTGGCACCACTCCAAACAACCATTTATCTGCCCAAATTAGCTCCAGGTAATGAACTCTGGTATTTAAATGATCAGCCAAGCTTCTTAAAAAATCATAAGAAATTAAAATAAATAAAAACGGCAGCCAGTCCAGTAAGAATTTCCTGGTTTTGCCAATAAATAAAATGCCTAAAGTCAGCATTAAAACATATCTGTCAGGGGTAATTCCCAACCCCAGCCAAATCATCAAAGCTGTCATAACTAAAATATAAAGAATAAAAAAGGCAATACTTGCTTTATGGTAAGCCATATAACTTACCCATTATACTATTTGTTATCTTTAGTTCTGTTTAAGTACTCTTGTTTACCCTATTTTCACGATCAACAATTGACACAAGAGTTACGCAGTGAAAAAGCTGCCTTTGATTATCATAGGTATTATTCTTATTTTGGCCTTAAGCTTATTCTTACCAAGGCCAGCCTTTGCAGTAGCTATTGCTTCCCAAACAGAAAGCTTTTCCGATATCTTAATTGTCTGGCAAACCATTCAGGAACTTGGCAATAATTTAAGCGGCACTCTCGATAAATTCACATTTAGAATTAGTACTCAAAGATCAAATTTAAATCAGTTTAACTATACTGCCACCAACACCCGTATTTATGATAAAGATGCGGGAAATAATATTGTAGCCAGAGGCTGCTATACAGGAAACCCTAATAATTCATTGCGGGGGTTGACCTTTAATACCTCCGGTGTGCCGTCCGGATATGAAGATGTGACCATAGATTTTTCCTGTAATAACTATAATTTTATTCCCGGCCACCGTTATTTGATTTTAGTTACCAATGCCAACATGGGTAATTCCGGCAGTGGCGAGATGTTTTTTGCCTCCGCTGCTTACGGACCGGGTGGCAAAGCCGGGGCTAATGATTTTTTTAACAGTGGAGGACTAAGGTACGCCAATAGTAATAAATATGATTATTATCACAACGGCGGCAGTTGTAACCCTGTAAAATACATTTGGAATGACCAGACAAGAACCCCTGTCAGCGGTTGTAATATTTGGACCTCCGGCAAAGATGATATTTATTTTATTTTGAGTAATACTGCTCCTCCGCCACCGCCGCCCAGACTACCGGTAGTTTTTATACCGGGAATTGGCGGATCAGAGTTTAAAGCCAACCAGGATATTTATTGGTCTAAAGATGACGGGCACGGAGGAATTTACTCTCATGCTTATGCTAGCAACGAACAAGTTTGGGTTAATCAGGATGAAGCTATCAAACTTGGGGATGATGATTATTTTGATATTTTAAAGTTAAAACCTGACGGCCAAACACCGGAAGCGGATTTAACTTTAACAGGCAATTTAACTTCTTTTGGGTACTCGGATATAGATTCATTTTTTGAAGATATGGGTTATGTTAAAGACACTAATTTTTTTGTATTTCCCTATGATTGGAGAAAGGATATCAGAAACAGCAAAGATGATTTGGATAACTTAATTGAGCTAGCCAAACAAAAATCTGGACAAAGTGAAGTTAACTTGGTAGTTCACTCTATGGGAGGATTAATAGCAAGATATTATATCTCTGATTCCCAAAAGGCTGGTAAGGTAAATAAATTAATTGAATTGGGGGTGCCCCATTTAGGAGCAACTAGTGCAGTCAAAACATTAATGTATGGTTTCTCCTTGCAAAAAAATGTTTTTGGTTTTATCCCAATAGGTATACCAGCTACCGAGGTAAAAGATCTTTCGCAAAATAACCCAGGTCTGTATCAACTTTTACCTTCGAACCAATATTTCAGTTATTACAGCAATTCAGATATGGAACATCCTTACCCTCTTAAAGATGACAGGGATATTGATAACAATAAAGTAACCGGTTCTCTTAATTTTGACCAGATAAAAAATCTTCTTACAAATTTAAACTACAACATGACCGTCTTCGGCTTCGGGGAACAACTACATAACACTCTAGATTCTATATTAAACCAAACAAATGGTACAAAGGTTTATGAAATAGTCGGCACTGCCCAACCTACCTTAGGACAAATTCATGAAACATGGTGGATTACCTGGCCAATTAATCTAATTCCTAGAACTGATGAAATCTATATTAATGGTGATGATACAGTGCCTTTGTATAGTGCTTCCTTGAAAAATGACTCTCTGGATTTATCCGGAGCCAATAAAATTTATTATGTTGAACAAAGACATGCTGATTTGGTTTCCCAAAACGGCGCTGCCATGCAAACTGTTAAAGCTATTTTAAATGACGATAATTCTTTACCTGTTGAGGTTAAAGATCAAAAAATTATATTAGAAGGCAAACATATTTCTTTAGATGATGGAGAATTGGATTTATACGATGATCAAAACCGTCATTGCGGACTAAACAGTAATAGCGAAATAGAAGAAAATATCCCGGAGGTGACTTGTACTGCTTCCAGTAAAACTAAGCATGCTTTTGTCAAGAAAAAGTCCAGCAAAGTTAAAGTAAAAACTACCAGAAAAAATAAAACTTCATCTTCTCCTAAAACTACTAATATAAGGATCAGACATTACAACCAGGATAAAATTTCCAAAACCACTCTCTATAAAGATGTACCTGTTACTGAAATTGCCAAGGTAGATTTCACTCTGGATCCGACCGTTGACACTGCTCCTGCTTTAATTTTTTACCCGGATGAAACTAAAGTGGATAATACAATTATCGCTCCTACTATTGATGCTGATACCGGTTCTTATTTAGACCAGACCCCGCCCGTCACTACAGTTGAACAATCCGGCAGCAAGGATGAGGACGGCAAATATTTGGATAGCACGACCATTACTTTAAACAGCAGCGACAGCGAATCCGGAGTCTTAAAAATTGAATACAGTTTGGATAATGGAGAAACTGTTAACACTTATACCGATCCTTTTGTGATTAGTACCGGCGGACAAACTACTATTCAGGTAACTTCTACTGATAACTTGGGTAATCAGGAAGTTCCCCAGACAATCACTGTAGAAATCGTTCTCTCACCAACTCCTACTCCTACTCCTACTCCAACTGCCATCCCTTCACCTTCTTCAACCTCTGAATCCTCAAATGAAAGTAATCCGTCAAACAGCAGTAATAACAGCACTCAGGAAGTAACTACACTCATTAATACAATCTCTTTAGATACTATTGCAAGGGGTACCCAAACTCCGCTAAGTGTAGATTCTCCGGCAAACCAATCTATTTCCTCTTCTCCGTCTATTTTAGGAGTAAACTTTCAAAACCCCACTCACATTGCCGACCAACTTACCACTAGTAACTTATTAAATACGCAAACAGCCCGGAAAATACGTACAGCATCCACAAATTCAGTTAGGGAAATTCTTGGCGGACTGCTTGTTGTCTCCGGAGGATTAATTTCCTTAGTATCTTTAGGCTTAATTGCGACCTTTCTCAAACCAATTCCAGAATAAATGTATTACCCAAAACCAAAAAGTAATATTGGCTAAATATACCAGGAATATTTTAGCTTTTTCATATTCAGCCAAACACAGTGCAATAGGGTAACCTGTAACAGTACATGAACCTCCAAGTAATGAAAAACCTGCAGGCCAGTAATTGGGACTAAAAAGTTGTATAAAATTAGTAATAACCCAAATTAAAATACTTAACCCAAGGGTAATAAAAAATCTTTTTTTATTAAATCCGAACACGTATTTTTCTCCCTTAGTATCACAATACTCCATCCTCTTCTCTTTTTCCATACGTACCACTATTGCGCTATTGTGTAAATTTGGTACTAGTTAAAGTAGGTAATTTGTAGGCAATTTAAAAGACAATTT
>CAZYBP010000076.1:0-4034 GCA_964645555.1 uncultured Gammaproteobacteria bacterium | reverse complement strand
CCCTGGGAACGTTGGCGGATATATAATCAAATGCTCCTCCTACTCCCATCGCTACTTTCACCGGTAGTTTGGGCAAATTATTTGCAATCCATTTCTCCTGCTTCCTGTGACCGAAGGCTACAAAGAGTAAATCTACCTCCGGTAATGATTTATGATTAACAATTAAAGATTGATGATTTTTTTCATTAATCTTTAATCTTTCATCATTAATCACTTTTCCCTCCTCATCAACCTTCCCTCCGCTTTCAGCAAATGCTACTTTTAGTTTTGGATATTTTTGCTTTAAGCACTCCCCTGCCTTTTCTGCTACCCCATTCTTACCCCCTAAAAGGCCTATTGTAAAACCCTTTTCTGCTGCAAAGGTTACTAATTTCTCCATTAAATCAGTACCATAAATAGTGTTTTTGACTTTACCGGAAAACTTTAAACCAGTTCCATCAGGAACAGATAAATCTGCATCATTTAGTAACTTTCTGAATCGCTCATCCTTTTGCGCAGCCATAACAAATTCCGGATTTGGAGTAACAATGTAATGTTTACCGGGCTTTTTTAGCCACTCTTCTACCTGAGTTAAAGCCTCATCCATTGTTATATCATCTATTTTTACTCCGAGTATATTCGCTTTACTCATAATACTTGTTCCAAGACATCAAGTGTTTGAACTGCGCATTTTTCCCAACTAAACCTCTTCACATTCTCATATCCTGCCTTAACCATTTGAGATTTGACATTTGCCATTTGAGATTTAACCATTCCCTTAACTATATCATCCACAGAGTATGGATTTACATAGATTGCTCCTTTACCTGCCACTTCAGGCATACTGGATACATTAGAAGTGATCACCGGACAGCCACAAGCCTGGGCTTCTAAAATAGGCAAACCAAATCCTTCAAAAAGAGATGGAAAAGTTAAAGCAATGGCTCCTTTATAAAGAGCCTGCATATCTTTATCTGGCACATAACCTAAAAATTTCACTCTCTTTTCTATCCCTAAGCTTTTTGGCAAACCATAAATTTGATCAGACATCCAACCTTTTTGGCCGACAATCACCAATGAGTTAGAGTATTGGGATTTCGCGAATGCTATTATTAACCTTTCCAAATTCTTCCTTGGTTGTACAGTCCCCACGAATAGATAATAGGTTTTAGGTTGTAGGTTGTAGTATCTCAAACTATTAACTAATGTATCAGTTTTGAGTTTTGAGTTTTGAGATTTGAGATTTTCATTATACCCTTCATAAACCACTTCAATTTTTTTATCTTCAATCCCCAATCTTTTTACTAAATCCTTCTTTGTGGCTTTTGAAACAGCTATTATTTTGCTAGCACTTTTAAGTTGATATCTTTGCATATAGGAAAGATATAGTTGTTGTTTAAGTTGGTGCATTTGTGGCAAATACTCTGACCCTAAATCATGAACAGTTATCACGGTTTTAAGCCCTGGTCTTTTAATTACCGGCAAGGTGTGAGCCGGTACAAACAATACATCCAAGTCGTCTTTAAAAGTTTGCAAGGCTAACCCTACCTGAGTCCATAAGAATTTAAAATTTAAGGGTTGGAATTTATAATTATCAGGCCAGTCTTTAGCGTTATACTGCACAGAAGGCCTTATGTATACGATATAGGTATTCTTTTTATCTATTTTAGCCAAAGCCTTAAGCAAATGATAAGAATAGTTTTCTGTACCTGTACGCTGAGAGGTAAAAACCCTGGACCCATCAAAACCAATAATCATGAGACTATTATCTTTTACTGACAGATCTTTTGTACAGATCCAAATTCTCCAGTGCCATACCAGTGCCTAAGGCTACACAAAGCAAGGGGTTTTCTGCCAAAGCTGCAGGCACTCCTAATGAATCAGTCAATAATTTATCCAGATTCCTAAGAAGTGATGTTCCTCCGCTCATCACAATTCCTTTATCAATAATATCAGAAGCCAGTTCCGGCGGAACTTGTTCCAATACCCCTTTGGCAGCATTGACTATTTTTTGGGTAACATCAGCTATAGCCTCTGTAACCTCTTCGGATGTAATTTCAACTATCCTGGGTAAGCCGGAAAAAACATCCCTGCCTCTAACCTCTATCTTTTGTACCTCGTTAGGCTTTAGTTTAGTGGCAGAACCAATCTTGATTTTAACCTCTTCAGCCATCCGCTCACCAATAATTAAATTGTGTTTTTTCTTGACAAATGCCTGAATAGCTTCGTCTATTTTATTTCCCCCTACTCTGACAGAATTATGTACTACCACCCCACCTAAACAAATTACCGCCGCCTCAGTAGTACCTCCACCAATGTCCACAATCATATTACCGGAAGGATTAGCAATTGGAATTTTAGCTCCAATAGCAGCAGCCAAAGGTTCGTCAATTAAAAAGGCAGTTTTTGCACCGGCAGATAAAGTGGCATCCAGAATGGCTCTTTTTTCTACAGAAGTCACGCCGGCCGGGGCACAAACCATTACTTCAGGCTTAAATAGCCTACTTGGGCCACAAACTTTATCTAGAAAATAGCGGATCATGGCCTCGGTAATCACATAGTCAGCAATTACTCCGTCTCTCATTGGTCTGGAAGCTATAATATTCCCGGGAGTCCTACCCAGCATTTCCTTGGCTTCATTGCCAACTGCCAAAACCCTATGGTCATCAGTTGTTATCGCCACCACTGTTGGTTCATTTAAAACAATCCCTGTTCCGCCAAGGTAAACTAGGGAATTGGCAGTACCCAAATCAATACCAATACGCTTGGAGAAGTTAAACATAATTTAGCATCTTATGAACTATACCCTAACCATAACCTAGTCACAAGATATACTAAATGGATCAAATCAACCTAAGAAAACGTTTCTTTTTCAAGCCCTTGACAAACACCCCCAAAGTATATGCATAATGGATATATAAACCTTATGCAACCTTATGCATTAGGATCAAAAAGTTTAGGCATTGAAGCAGATTAACTTGCCTCTATCTTAATTAAATTTTTAGCAGACGGAATCAAATAAATGTTAAAAATTGGTGATGCTGCTAAATTTTTAAAGGTTTCTAAAGATACCCTCCGGCGTTGGGAATCATCCGGCAAGATTACCTCCATCCGTACTCCTTCCGGATACCGTCTTTATGACCCCAAACAACTACTTAGGGTCAAAGAAAAAGGGGTCACAAATCCTGCAGGCAAAACAAACAAGAGAGATCAAAACCTGTTAAAGATTAACGCTGCTGCCAAATTACTGGAAGTCTCTAAAGACACCTTAAGGCGTTGGGAGAAGATGGGTAAAATCAAATCAGTCCGTACCTCATCTGGTTACCGCTTGTATGATTTAGTCAAACTACAAAAATTGAAGGCCGGAGATCAAGTTTATGAACTGGGTCCAATCCTTCCGGGAACTCCTTTATCCACGACAGAACTTCTAAAAAAAGCAGAAGACAGGCAGGAAGAGGTTATCAACCTTCCATCTTCCGTTCCGGCCTTTACCTCACCTCCCTCTCCTATCACCCGCAATGGCAATATTAGTACCCTATCAAAACATATCATAGTAGGTCTGTACTCGTTTACTAAAACCTCTGCCCTGCTTTCTTTTCTTTTTACCATTATAATAACAGGCATTTTGGTATTAGGATATAATGATAATCCTCTAGCTACCAAGAGTTTCTTAACTGCCTCCTCCCATCCTTCAGTTACCGGAGTAAAACAGTCAAGTGAAGTATCAGGTAATTTAATCTCTTCTTTGTTATATCCTTTTAATGCCTTAGCCATTGGGACTGTTAAAGTAATAAATCCCAAACTAGCCTCTGTCATCCTGGGGACGACCGAAGGGAGGACTCCAGAATCTGGATCCTGGACAAGCCAGGATGACAAGAACACAAACTATGGCCTAGGCAGTAATTCTCTTTCTTCCCCATATACCAAATACCAGTCCCTAGACTCTTCTGTTTTAGCTGCTACCTCTACTGCCACATATTTGCAAATTAACTCTGATACTACCATTGAGGGATCTTTAACAGTTACTGATTTAATCAATGGCTTAAAGCTGCTGG
>CAZYBP010000075.1:1472-4182 GCA_964645555.1 uncultured Gammaproteobacteria bacterium | reverse complement strand
AAAGAGAAAAAAGAAAGAGTGATTGATGCAGTAGCTGCTACCAAAGCTGCCATTGAAGAGGGAATTGTTGCCGGTGGGGAAGTAGCTTTACTCAGGGCAGCCAAAGCTTTGGATACACTAAAGCTTGAGGGTGAAGAAAAAGTTGGCTTGGAAATTGTTAAGAAAGCTTTGGAACAACCATTCAGAAGCTTAGTCAAAAACGCCGGAATGGATGAGGGGATTGCTTTGTCAAAAGTAATTGAGCAAACAGGCAGTATGGGAATTGATGTTATTGATGGGACTGTTAAAGATTTGATCAAAGCAGGTATTATTGATCCTGTTAAAGTAACCCGCTCTGCGCTGCAAAATGCAGCATCTGTGGCAGTGATGGTGATGACAACTGATTGTTTGATAGCTGACAAACCGGAATCTCCTGCACCTCCAACACCTCCCGGTGGTATGCCCGGAATGGGCGAATACTAGAATAAACTCAAAGTTCAAAACTCAAAAGTCAAAACTTTCTTAATTTTTTTTGGTAAAATAAAAATATGGGAGTTTATCTACAGTTTCCTAATGGCTGGTGGGCGGTTGTTTTAATTATCTATGGTTTATATTTATTCCTCTTTTTGCAAAGAAAAAGCTATCAAGAATCAAAAGAGCTCAAAAATCAGCTAATCTTTGCTATTGTTACTGTAATGCTTTCCATTATTATAGAAGCTGTTGCTGTTAATTTATCTGTTTGGACATATTTTCCCGGTAACTGGCCAATTATTTTATGGTTTGCTTACTTTGGCTCAGGGCTTTTGGGTTATCAACTCGTAAAAAAGATTGAAGAAAAATAAAACGAATATTTTAACTTTAGTTTATGCAGCTTTCAATGAATCTTTGCGGGCAAAAACACGAATAAACTTAACTATAGAAGACAAGCTTCCGTCAGGATTAAACAAGCCAAAAAAAGCATCTCCCTCAAAATAAGGTTCCAACTGATGTATGAATATTCTGAGGGCTCCCTTTTTAAAACCAGTCTCAATTAGCTTGTCTAAATCCTTATTTCTATCCGATCCAAGCTCGGTTAGCTCAATAGGCCGCTGTGTTTCTTGTTGAACTATATTAATTCTTGTCATGACATCACTGGTGCTATTATAAGAATGGACAGCAAACTCGACTTGATTAGTGTCGACTCCTGCTTGCTGGAGATATTGCAAAAGCTGCCTGGTTTTACTTACATCTACCAAAGCTCCGATGACTATTTTAGTATTAGGCCGCGACTCATTCACCTTATCTATGGTTAAATTAACCAACTGGGCAAAAGTTTGTAGATCTTGATCCCGCCAGAATTTTATTATTGGGTTATCAGGTTCATTGCCTATTTCTAATTTTACAGTATGTGGATACGCTGAAATTGCTGAAAAAAGGTTATTCAGGCTTGTGTTAAGTTCTTCTTGGTTCAACACATATTTAGGGTTAAAAGTTATTAAAAGATCTAAATTTTGTTTCCTGGCAGCTTCAATTAATCGTCTGGAACGTGTACCGAAAAAAAAATCTTCGCGGTCACTAACAATTCGGACTGAACCGAACCCCATCCTGGCAGCTAATGCTGCTGATTGTGGCCAGTTGATCCGTACCCCCAGTCGATCACTTCTTACTGCTAGGTCGGTATTAATGACAAGACTTTGCGGATTATAGAGGTTAAGTTTAAGTAGGAATGGACTTTCGTCGTTAATGGGTTGAGGTGATAGTATCAATTGTTTAGCCAAGGTGGTCGTGCGAGGAATAGGAATATTATTGAGTGTATATGTGGGAGGATTAGAGTTTCCTTCTTTAGCGCAAGCCATCAATAAAAGTGCGCCACCTGCCATAGAGATGATACCCCGATGTAATCTACTATAAGTTCTTGATTTAGTTTCCACCAGCATAGGTAAATATTTTATATTATAATCCTATAATTATCAAACTATGCAGATGCTACCTACTTTTGTTACAATTCAATTAATGGTTAAGTTTCATTATGAAGTGAAGCTTCTAGTGAAATTAATGTATTATTATATGTAATAGTAAAATTTCACTATAAGAACCCTGCTTCGCAGGAACCTTGAAGTAAAATTTATGAGTAAATTTCACTATAAAGAGTCCCCTTCAGAAAAGCAAAAGGATGCTTTCAAAAAATACCTATCAGAGGATGAAGAGTTGGTTTTAGTGACAGGATTAAGCCAGGCATTTTTGCGTTCTAAATTTATTATGTATTTACTTTTTCCGGGATTGTTGCTCTTTGGGCTGGGGTTGGGTTTAGGTTGGTTACTCGGAATAGGTAAAATCTGGGCCTTGGTTTTGGCATTTGTAGGGATGTTTGCAGCATCTATTTTAAAAACTATGCACCTGTATCATTCCAACAGGTACCTGCTTACTACCAGGAGAATAATTATTAAGAAGGGTATCTTTGGGGTCAAACTCACAGCTGCCCTTTTTGACAAAATTACTCATCTAGAAGTAGATCAATCATTTATGGATAGATTGCTTTTACATCATGGAACAATAATTATTAATACAGCAGGAGGTAATAAAGACGAAATTAGTTTGAAGTATGTAGACTACCCAATGGAGCTTAAAAATCTACTGGAAAGACTAATAAATAGGGAAAGAGAACAATTTGGTTTAAGAGGGGCAACGTTGACAGAAGTAGAAGGTGAAATTATCGTCTAGCGACAAACCTGATTATTTCTTAACAGGAGTC
>CAZYBP010000075.1:0-1462 GCA_964645555.1 uncultured Gammaproteobacteria bacterium | reverse complement strand
GTAATTTCCAAATGTGTATGCGGTCCGGAGGTGCGACCTGTTAAACCAACTTCTCCTAGAATGTTTTCAGAGGTAACTTTATCCCCTTTTTTAACATAAATTTTACCCATGTGAGAATACTTTGATTTAAAACCATTTTCATGGGCAACTACAACATAGTTTCCCAATCCCCAAATATTAAAACCCGCTTCTTCTGCTACTCCATCAATAACAGGATGAATAGGCATCCCTAAACCTGCGGCAATATCTATACCAGGATGATAGTTTGAGAATCTAGTTGTTAAATATCCGGGATGAGGCAAAATTAAAGGTTTAGAAAAAGATGAGGCAATAACTTCTCCTTTTTGCTGCTGAGTTTGGGCAAAGATTTGATGTTGTTTAATTGGGGGGATAGAAAAGGTCGGATAATACCCCAAAAATGTAAACAGGGAATAAGCAAATATAGCAAGCAGACTAACCCGTTTGGGTAACCCCAGCTTGATTTTAGATAGCTTAAGATTTAGAGCGACTCCTTCAAAAACTATCCTAGGCAGAAGGTTTTTAAGCCTTCTTTTCAAAACAAACTCCCGTTTTCAGACGGGAGAAGCCCAAATTATAGCAGATTTTGCCTCAAAAGACAAATTTTAGGGTATAATCAAGGGTAGATGAAAAAGGCTTTGGCGTGGATTTTAATTCTATTTAGTCTAGTCATTATCCTAATCAGATTTAGCGGCAAAATTGAGGAAACAGTTTTTGGCATTAGGCCCAGAAGCGGCATTTCTGTTTTATCGGTTCCTGATTCAGCTACGGTGTTTTTAGATAATCAAGAAGTGGGGAAAACCCCTTTCGAGAATAAAGAGTTAGAGGTAAAAGAATACAATGTTAAGCTAGATAAGGATGGGGCATCTTGGCAAGGTAATGTGAAACTTAGTTCCGGTACGGTTACTATTATTAATAGAGATCTGGCTTCCGATCAAGCATCCTCATCCGGCGAGATTTTGACTTTAGATAGAGGTAGAGGAATGACAGTTATTTCTAACCCTTCAGACTCAAAGGTAGAAATAGATGGAAAAGAATATGGTAAAACTCCTATTAGTATAAATATATCCGCCGGAGACCATACTATTTTAGTAAGTCATCCAAATTATTTAAATAGAAGCATAAGAGTAAGCCTGCCGGCTAAGTTTAATCTAACTGTCTCAGTTGATTTAGCCATATCCGAGGTAGATTTGAGTACTATTTCAACTCCGGTAGTAACCCAAACTCCGGAAGTAGTAGTTAAACAGACTCCGACCGGCTTTTTAAGAGTAAGAGATAAAGGTTCTTTGCAAGGAAAAGAAATTGCGAAGGTGAATGTAGGCGACAAGCTAATACTATTGGAGGAACTGGGAGATTGGGATAGAGTAAGGTTGTCTAATGGAATAGAAGGATTTGTCTCCTCAACTTATGTTGAAAAAGTCAACCCTTTAAGCTCCTAAGTAAT
>CAZYBP010000074.1:0-4301 GCA_964645555.1 uncultured Gammaproteobacteria bacterium | reverse complement strand
ACTTTGCCTCTTTCTCCGTCTACATTATCCACTTTGCCAATAAAATCTGAAAAAGGACCGTCAACAATTTTAACTGTATCATTGACTTCAAATACCTGTTTATAAACCGGAGCTTCATTTTGAGTAAATTTAACAATGGTTTGCACTTCAGCCTCAGAAATAGGAGTAGGTTTATTGCCCATGCCGACAAATGAAGTCACTCCTTGAGTAGTTCTGACAGCCAGCCAGGATTGATCATCCAGTACCATTTTGACTAAAATGTATCCGGGAAAGATTTTTTCTTTCACCGAGACCTTTTTTCCACCCTTAATTTCAATCTTATCCTGCATTGGTACTAATACATCCAAAATTTTCTCTTCCAAATGCTCGGATTCAATCCGCTGTTTCAAAGTCACAGCCACCTTGTTCTCATGACCCGAGTAAGTGTGCACTACATACCATTTGGCATTAGGATTGTTTTTGGATGAATCCGACGTGCCTAATTCTGTCCCGGTCTCACCCTCAGAAGCAGGAGTTTCTGACTCTGCTGGCTGCTCGTCAGGTGTAGCCGTTGCCGGTTCGTCAGTTTGTTGAACTGGTGTACCGGTTGTATTGTCATCCTCAGGTGTAGCCGAAGGGTCTGCAGATTTTAAATCTTGGGATTCCTCTTCGCGATTTTCATCGGGACTTGCAATGACAGTAGAATCAGTTTGATCGTTCATATTATTTGTTTCCTAACAGGAAAGCTGTGAGGGAGGTTAAGATATAATCCAACCCTCCCAAAAAAAGCCCTACTGCTACAGCTACCAGGATTACTAAAATAGTATACCTGATAGTTTGCTCACGCGTGGGCCAGGCAACTTTTCCTAATTCTTCCCAAACTTCCTTTAAAAACGAGATTGCATTCATAGTTTTTATGGTAACTTCTCGACTTCGCTCGAAGAAAAATTCTTGTTCGACCAAAGTGGAGAACTACAACCCCACTAAAAATCCTCCAAGTATGGAGGACACTTGTCAAGTATAACAGATCTATCCAGGTAAAGTAAATACCCGCAGGGCAGCCTAAAATATGTTAAAATATAGATATGCAAATGAATATAGAGAGGATAAAAAATCTTATAGACAAAAATATGGATTTTCTTAAAAAAACCTATTCTGTTAAATCCATAGGGATATTTGGTTCTGTAGCAACAGGTCAGAGTAGTAACCTAAGTGATGTTGATTTATTGGTGGAGTTTCAGGAACCGATTGGCATGTTTAAATTCATAGAATTGGAAGAATATTTAAGCAAAGTCTTGGCTAGACGAGTGGATTTAGTTACTAAAAAAGCTTTAAAAGAGGCAATTAGAAAAGATGTGTTAAGAGAAGTAATTTATGTCTAAAAGACTTCCACAGCTGTATTTACAAGATATTGTTGAATCTATTTCCAAAATTGAAGAGTATACTAAAGATTTATCATTTGAGGATTTTAGCAAAGACTGGAAAACTATTGATGCAGTGGTGAGAAATTTGGAAATAATTGGTGAAGCAGCAAATAATATTCCAAAAGAGGCGGTTGCAGAACACAAAGGTATTCCTTGGCATCTAATGGTTAGTATGAGGAATAAAGTACTTCATGAGTATTTTGGTGTTGATGTAGAGATCCTCTGGAAGACAATTAAGGAAGATTTACTAAAATTAAAAGAACAAATTGCAAAGTTAATTTAGGCCAGCTGCCCGCAGGGCAGCCTAAAATATGTTAAAACTTTATGTCTAAGTTGTAAAATCCGCTATAATCCGTTATAACCTGTCATAGTCAGATTAATCGATAAGATATGACCAAACACTTAGCTATTTTTAAAGGTACGGGAGCAGAAAAGATTTTATCCGGTGAAAAAACCATTGAAAGCAGGTTTTCCAAAGCAAAGCTGGTTCCTTTTGGGTTAATTTCTGCAGGGGATTTAGTATATATAAAACCTTCTGGCAAAGACATAATTGGCCAATTTAGGGTAAAAAAAGTGATCTTTTTTGATGGGCTTGAGGCAAGTGACTTAGTTGACTTAGAAGAGCAGTATGGCAAAGGGATTGCTGCTGATGAAAGCTATTGGAAAACTAACAAGGGAGCAAAATATGCCACCTTAATTTTTATTGGCAACTCCAACCGTTTTATTACCTCACCAATCAAACTTACTAAAAAAGACTTAAGAGGCTGGGTGGTGTTAGGGTAAATTAATTATTAACGACTTCTTTAGAAGATGCTTGTGCAGAGGAAGTAGCATAAGATGAAAATGAGTCACTAAAATGTAGCTGGTCTTCATTTTGTATGACTCTGACTAAACTTTTAGGCAGGAAGCTGGCTAAGGTTAGATCTTTTCTGCCATCAATGCTGGCTTCAACCACTTCCAGTGGGCGGGCAAAGGATACATCTGCTTTATCTGCCAGTAACCCGGTCATGATTTTATTCCAAATAGGAGCAGCTCCGGTGACTCCGGAAGTTAAAGACGGGTTCATGGGAGAGTTGTCATTGTTGCCCACCCAAACACCCACCACATATTCTGGGGTATAGCCAAAAGTCCAGTTATCCCTTTTGTTGTCTGAAGTGCCGGTTTTAACCGCCACTGTTTTACCTTGTATATTGAGTAAAGATTTGTTTCCAAAAGCCGGTGTTCTGGCTTTATTATCTGTTAAGATGCTGGTGATTAAATAAGCTATACCTTGAGGAATAACCTGTTTAGGTTGGTCTTCATACTCTTCCAAAATGTTCCCTGTGGAATCAGTAACTTTCAGAATAGGAGTAGCCACTCTCTTGGCGCCCATTTGGGAAAGCGTGCCATAAACAGTTATCATGTCAGTCATTTTCACCTCAGCTGCTCCTAAAGTAATGGACAGTCCATATTTTTTAGGATCAGTAAAGGTAGTAATGCCTAAGTCCTGAGCTGTTTTGATCATATTGCTTAATCCGACTGTAGCCAATAACTTGACTGCCGGGATATTATAAGAGGAGCCTAAAGCTGTACGGATAGAAACTGCCCCGTGATATGCCCCGTCATAATTTACTGGAGAATAAGAATTGCCCCATTCGTCTCTGAAAATTACCGGCACATCCAAAATAGTATTTCCCGGACTAAAACCCTGTTTGAAAGCAGTCACATATGTTACTACCTTAATAGAAGAGCCTGGTTGGCGGAGTGAAACAGCGACATTAAAAGCCCCAAAATCCGGCTGGTGATAGTCTTTGCTGCCCACCATAGCCAAAATCTGGCCGGTTTTAGCATCTGTGACCATGGCAGCGGCATTTTTAACATTTAAATCTATTAATTTATCTGTTTCCGCTGAGACGATTTTTTCTATTCCCTCTTGTAAATCCAAATCCAAAGTGGTGGTAATTTTTAATCCTCCCTGGGAAACGACTTTTTGGCCGTATTTTTGTGAAAGCAAATCTTTAACATACATCACAAAATGAGCGGCTTTAATATTATTTATTTGTGGTCTTAAATGTAAATCTTCCTGATATGCTAAATCTGCCTGGTATTGAGTAATAAATTTATCCTCAATCATTCTTCTTAAAACTTCTTTTTGTCTGTTCTTACCTAGCTCGGGAGTCCCGCCATAGGGTGAAAATTGAGTAGGTGAAGCAGGCAAGCCTGCCAAATAAGCTGCTTGAGCTAATGTTAGCTCTTTGCTGCTTTTGCCAAAATAGGTTTCAGAGGCTGCCTCGATACCCCAAGCAGGCCCTCCGTATGGAGCCTCCGTCAAATACATTTGTAGAATTTGCTCTTTACTGTAAAGCCTTTCTGTCCAAAGAGCCAAAATTATTTCCTTGATCTTTCTGGTGTAGGTTTTTTCCGGAGTGAGCAAGGTATTTTTAATTAGTTGTTGAGTAATGGTGGAAGCACCCTCCATGGTTTGGTTTTTGATATTGGCAATCAAAGCGCGGACAATGGCTACAGGGTCAATGCCGATATGAGAGTAAAAATTTTTATCTTCTGCGGCAATGGTGGCCTGTACAACATACCTGGGTAGTTCGTGTAAGGTAACCAGGCTGCGGTTTCTACCCTCGTAAAAGCGGAAAAGCAACCTGCCGTTCCTGTCAAAAACCTCTGTGGTTAAAGCTTTGTCTGAGGTAGATATCCGGCTAGGGGAAGGTATTTGATAGGCAGCCAAAAGTACCATCCAGGTGTATAAAAGCAGGCAAATTATAGCAATAAAGGTTACTGTAGTAATCTTGACAGTTTTAGGTACCCGTCTTTTGACAAAAATTCTAAATTTAGTTAAATAATAGGGGACAAACCAAGTTTTACGGGGCCGGCCTGGTCCGCGCCAGAAACGGGGGAGTTTAAAGT
>CAZYBP010000073.1:0-4360 GCA_964645555.1 uncultured Gammaproteobacteria bacterium | reverse complement strand
ATCCAGGAAAATCATCTACATCAGTAGTCAGCATTAACTGCCCTCCTGCTTCCCTCCCGGCCACAACTAAAGGCTTTAGGCTGCCTCGGGCAGCATAAATTGCCGCTGTTAAGCCGGCCGGACCAGAACCAATAATAATCAGTTTCTCCATAACACCTATCTCCTGACCGAGCTGGAAGTGGCAGACTTGAGCGTAGTTGATTTGGTTGCTTCCTTAACTCCCGGGGTAGCAGAAGGACTGGCTGTATTTGTCGCACTCGGAGTAGCAGTAACTTGAACTTCTAAGTCCGGACTGACCGGTGCTTGGAACTTACTTCTAAGCCACACCAAATAACCTGCAATTACTACTAACACTAAGACTATAACCACTATAGTAACGTTTCTGTTAATGTTTGCTCACCTCCCCCGGGCATCAAAGGTATATTAAACTAATTTAGGACGCAAAATCAACAATGAAGCAAGAAAGCCCACACCAGCTCCCAAAAGAGCCCCTCCTAATACATCCGACAACCAGTGCTCTCCCAGATAAACCCTAGTTACTCCCATTATGATAATTAGACCTACTAACAAGCAAACAACGGCAAATTTTAACAAATCATCTTTTAATCTAATTAGAGCTAAGGTAATTAGAACTGTAGCGATAAACATGGTTCTTGTCATATGACCTGAGGGGTAGGAGAAGTCTGTATGCACATAAAATGAGGGTAAACCTGTAGGTAACAGGGTTCTATGTAAAAAATTCGGCGGGGCGGGATGAAACAAAACTAATTTACCAAAAATTTCTGCCACAGTAGCCGGAATAATCAACACCCATCCTAAAGCTGGCCATATTTTTAAGCGGATTAAAGATAACAAGGCCATGATAAAACAAAAACCAGCTGTAATTTCTGCACTTCCAATCAAGCTAAAATAAGAAAAGTAGAGATCATATTTCCTGGAGACATGATCTTGCAATTTAACTGTAGTATCAAAGTCGATTTGTTGCCAACTCTCTTTGGCTACTATATAGGAAAAGTAGGTAAATAGTGACAAAAAAATGATAGACAGCAATAAAAGTTTAGTTTTCATTTAGCTAAAATGTTAGTGGTGGAATAATCTTTAATAAGTCTGGTTGCTATCTTTAATTTAGCCCCGGTTAACTTGGCTGTACGTTGTTTATGAGTAAGCGAGGGATCGCCTTGGGTAGTAGCAATAATATCTGGTTTGATCTTACCAACAACCTTGTCGTATTCTTTCTCCTCATCTATAAAGGGCAGTAAGACAACTTTGTCTACCGCATTAAGCGCTTTTAACATCACAGCCCTTTCCTTCTGGGAATAGATTGGACGATTATTACCTTTAATTCTTTTAATTTTTTCATCAGATTCCAAAATTACCACCAAAAAATCCCCCATTTTTTTGGCCTTTTCCAAAAAAAAGATATGGCCTGGATGTAACACATCAAAGCATCCTCCAACTAAAACTATCTTGTTATGTTTTACCTTTTTATCCATACTGAGAATTATATCGTAAAGCAATAAAAGAAGTGAACGTTTTCAAAGAAGATGTATAATTTTAGTTATGAAAAAAGATATTCTGGCAGGAGTCTACCAACACTACAAAGGAGGCTTATATCTTGTTTTAGGACTGGCCAGACATACAGAAACAAATGAAAAGTTAGTAGTTTACATTCCGCTTTACACTAACAAATCTCATACAGGACCAAGAATTCAAGTCAGACCCTTAAAAATGTTTTTTGAAAAAGTAGAAACAAGAGGAAAGAAACAGCCTCGTTTTACATATCTCGGCCCTGAATTAATATAAGCTTACCCTTCTATTATCCAAGCATCTCCGGCTTTTGAACATTAAGTTTTATGTATAGCATCAGGGGATAATTTTCTTGGTAAAGATCATTATTCTATTTTTCATGGCAGTAACAGTATTACTCTTGCTTGATAATGAGATTTAAAGCTTATAGAATTACCAGGATGAACGTCGCTGAAATAGTAAACGGATACAGATTTGCCTTCTTGTCAGGGATATCAATTGCTAACAATCAATATCCAGAAGATAAAGAAGGATTTCATCTTACAAGGGTGCATACTCATGCTTTAGCTCGAAACTTAAGTCCTGCTGATACCCGAGATAGAATGCTTCAAGAGCTGAGAAACTTCCGTTTGCAGGCTCCAATTGATCTTTCTGATCCCTTGTATTGGCAAACAGTACCCTGGAAGGGAAAAGCAAGAATAAGTTCTTTACACCTGTTTGGATTAAGCGTTTGTTTTGCTGATTTAAATGATATGGAAGTTCCAGATTTTCTAGTTCCTCCCAAAAGCATGGTTTTTGAATTCTGTGAAAAGTTATTGATAAGTAATGCGCCTTTACTTTTACACGATCAATTTGCTCAAGCACTAGGTATAACTGGACCCTACCCCACAGCTACCTCGATTTTATTAATGATTGCTACCCGTGCTATTGCTAGAGACCAAGAAACGAAAATATTGGGAACTGATTTTCTAGATAGTGGGAAACTTGACGAATTACAGTTTAAAGTAGCTGGGTTTGATGAACAATGGGTGGAGAGTGAACCTCCGGATCCTACGGGAAATACTTATTATTTTTGGACAAATGTAGCAACTAGTATGTTACTCAGAGCAAACAGACGGACACATTTAATAGAAGATGTTCCCTCATTAGTTTTATTTCCTAGTGGAGCTAAAATTATGGAATTGGCCAGAAGATACTCAGCCAAGCAGCCAAACCCAGTAAGCCATAAGTTGCCCTCACGTTACGGATTACAGATCGGAAGATCGCTGGCTGATACTTATCTTCTAGCACCAAAACATATCATGCCAGAACCTCAACCAGGATAATACCGACTCCACTGAGTTCAAATACTTAAGACCGTATATCCTCGGAACCGAAGAAAAATTTAAACCAGTCTTTACTTGATTCCAATTTTCCATACACCTTTTTCTCTAAAAGCTGGGATAGTTTGGCGTTTAGCAGCATTTAAAATGACTGGTATTGGCTTATTTTGTTTAGTCGCATACGCTGTAGCATCGATAATCTTAGATCCTTTTAGATAGGTTATTCTTTTATGCAAAGCTTCCATCAACGCTAAGACAATAAGTTTCTCCATCGTGGCAGTTTTTTTGTCATCACGATACTCTTTAAAAGTTTGATAATAAGTAGCCTTCTCTTTATCTCGAATAATAATTCCCGGAAATCCTAATCTATAGAGCTGGTAATTAACAACTACTCTACCAATCCTGCCATTACCATCATTAAAGGGGTGAATAGTTTCAAATTGCAAGTGAAATTTAGCAATCTTATCAAGAAAATAAGAAGTATGATCACTTGAGTATTCAATTAAAGTTTCCTCCAACATTCGCTCTATATGTTCTGGAGCTGGAGCGATGCGAGAGCCTACTCGCACATACTCCCCCTTCTTTCGTAATCTACCAGCAATATTTTCATCGATATTGCCCATTAACATTTGGTGAAGTAATAAAATAATTTCTTTAGTCAATTCCTCTAAAGATTTGGTACTGATATATTCCATTACCCTAGCTAAGTTTTTAGCCTCAAACACCTCTCGTAGGCTAATATTTTTTGATACTTCCATTTCCAAAAGTATTTTCTCCGTTTCTTTAAGGGTTAGCGTAGAGTTTTCTATAGCATTGGAGTTATAAACGCTTTCCGGAATTTCCGCCTCATCAATAATTTTAATTAAAGACTGCTTACCTATCTTTAAACGGTCATATTCTTTTTTAAGGGTTTCTATTCTTTTTTGCAGAAAAAGAGGAGTTGGCATAAGAATTGTATTATATCAAATTCACGTTATTTTGTCAATTTAACGTGAATTATATGCCGTTTACGGGATAAATTCACGGTATTTTTGCTCCCCAAGCCTTGACTTATTATATCAGCCTATTTTAGATACATTCTCCAATAAAAGTTATCCGGGGCAATTAAGTCAAAGGATAAATGTCCAAAGCTACTTCTTCATAAGGATAGACTTTCTTTACTGATCTTCCCATATTTATTTAAAGTAAGTTTCATTGGCAAATTTGATTTGTTCAATAAACAATCTTTTAATATGGACTATACTGAGCTGCTCATAAAAAAGTATTAAGGCTTTCTTAAATTCCTCTTCATCCACACTCCTGTAAGATAAAGGGTAAAGATCCCAGGCCAGCAAGATAGCATTAGTTAACATCCTTCCTGTTCTTTTATTCCCGTCAGAATATGGCTGAAGATAGGGAATCATAACATGGGCAATTAGGGCCTTCTCAAAATAATCCTGAGCCAGATTTATTGCTTTGACTATTCTCTCAAACGCCTCTTTTATTTGAAATTCATTGTCAGGGGGTCTATA
>CAZYBP010000072.1:0-4481 GCA_964645555.1 uncultured Gammaproteobacteria bacterium | reverse complement strand
AGCTTCCTGGTTTTTACACCAATCCCACCATATGGTAATTTGTGGTTCCTCATCTGCCCCTGATTCAAAACCGACCAAATTAAGCCTTGAGCAGCTAATAGAAATAGCCAAGAGTTGAGGGATATATTGACAAATGATATGTTTTGTCATAAAATAGATAAGTGAGATACTTTGATTGGGATGAGGAAAAGAATAGAATCCTAATCAAGAGTAGAGGTATCTCATTTGAAGAGGTAAAGGTGGCTGTTGAGTCCGGATATCTGTTAGATTCATATAACCACCCTAATCACAAACGTTATCCGGGCCAAAAAATAATGGTCGTTGAGATAGAAAATTATGCTTATTTAATACCCTATGTTAGGGATGAAGAAAAGATTTTTTTAAAAACGATTATCCCTAGTAGAAAAGCAACTAAGAAATATTTAAGGAGAAAAGAATAAATGAAGTTATATCAACTAGATCCAGAAGAAGAAGAGATTTTAAAGGCTTTTGACGAAGGAAAATTGATTCGCGTCAAAAACTTTGATGAGGAAAAAAGATTATTACAAGAAGCAGCTGAAAATACCTTAAATAAGACTAAAAATATCAATATAAGGCTTTCTGAGAAAGATTTACATAAATTAAAAGCTAAAGCTGTAAGAGAGGGAATTCCGTACCAAACATTAGCTTCTTCTATTCTTCATAAAGTGGCCAGTGAATAATTAAAAGTTCGAGGAAGCTACTATCTAATCACTATAGTTTTGCCGTTTTGCTCGGTTGTAATACCTATACAGATATATTCCACATCTTCGTTAGTAAGATTTCTCATTTGATGTACTTTATTAGGGGGGACAATTACAGCATCCCCTTTTCCTAAAACTTTTCCCTCCTGATCAACATTCATCTTTACTTGTCCATTTAAAATAATGAATACTTCTGTCATATCTTGATGGTAGTGGGGTTTAAACGAATTATTCTTTGGCAATTTAGCCCAATTGATCATTTGAACCCTGCCTGCTGTTAAATCCTCTTTTTTAAGTAGAACTTTTTTCCACACACCGGGATTTTGGAAATCTTCATGAGAAGCAGGAATAAATTTTAAGTCATTAAATTTAATTATTTGCATGAAGTTAATTATATCCTATACAATCTTGGTAATGAAAGTTGCTCTAGTACATGATTTTTTGGTGGAATATGGGGGAGGGGAAAGGGTTTTGGAAGTCTTGCATGAAATTTTCCCGGATGCTCCCATCTATACTGCTTATTTTAGATTGAATGGTTTTGGCCCGCATAAAGATAGAATTAAGCATTGGGATATTAAAACTTCCTGGATGCAAGTATTGCCAAAAATATTTTTGTCACCCTTCAGGCTATTTGCAGCCGGTATTTTTGAGAGTTTTGATTTATCTGAATATGATTTGGTAATTTCTTCTTGTAATACCTACTTTGCCAAAGCTGTTATCAAAAGAACGGGAGCTTTGCATATCAGCTATATTCACACCCCACCAAGATATTTATATGGGTTTACTACCTCATTTAATTATAAGAAAAACCTTTTAACCAGAATTTTAGGAGAGTTGGCTAATCATTATTTGCGTATTTTGGATTTCCAAACTAGCCAAAAGCCCGATATTTTAGTCGCCAATTCAAAAGAAGTACAAGAAAGAATAAAAAAGTTTTACAGAAGGGATAGTGTGTTAATTTATCCGCCAGTAGACATTGACAAGTTCAAAGTTCAAAGTTCAAAGTTCAAAGTGAAAGGAAATTATTTCATATCTGTGGGAAGGTTAGTAAGAGGGAAGGGGATAGATGTGATAGTTAAGGCTTTTACAAAGTTTAATTTGCCTCTTAAAGTGGTGGGAAGCGGACCGGAGGAGAAAAGGCTTAAGCGAATAGCTGGGAAAAATATCCAGTTTTTAGGAGAGGTAGAAGATTCAGACTTGCCAAAGCTTTATTCTGGAGCTTTAGCAACAGTGGTAGCTTCAGAAGATGAGGATTTTGGGATTGTGCCGGTAGAGTCCCAGGCTGCAGGTACGCCAGTAATTGCTCCCAGAGCAGGAGGGTTTTTGGAAACAATCATTCAAGGTAAAACAGGTATTTTTTATGGAGGCCCTGGTATGGTCAGTGTTGATAGTTTAGTAGAAGCTTTACAAAAATTTGAGCCTACTAAACTTAAAGAAGAAGATTGTATAAAGCATGCAGAAAGATTTTCCAAGGAAAGATTTAAAAAAGAAATTTTACAGCTTGTTAAACAAAGTAGGCATTGACATTAGAAAAGACTAGTTCTAAAAATGATATATGGCTGTTAAGGAGAGAATAAGAGGAGAACTGATGACATATAGGGAAACAAGAATAAGTACACTCTATGGAACCGGCGTCGAAATTCCGGAAACTTCTATTTTAACTCCACAAGGTTGGTTTAGGCGATTAAGAGAATCAATAACCGTTTTTTTCAATCCGCCTACAACTGAACAAATTCATCCCGGAACAATGTAAATATGTTTGATCAAGTCAAACACCATATTACCCGTGCCACAGAGTTGACTGCTTTATCTGTTTGGAGACTTATTAAAGAAAAAGGTTTTACCTCTCAGGATTTATTAACAGAAGAAGAATCAAAGATAAGAGAAAAATTAATTGACCAGGCAGGAGTTGATGCCATGTATGCAGCTTTATCTGATATCCCCTTTGTTTTGGAAGTAGTGGGGTCTGAAGGTAGGAAACATATCCACCAATATGGAGAAGCACTGCCTACTTTGGAAGGAATATTTGGTACAGGTAGATATAAACTAGATATGGTAAATGATGTAGTAGAAGGTTCCAAAGCTGCCAAGTTAAATAGTCCCGGGGCGATCTCGGTGGTAGCAGTAGCAACACACAAGGGTTTGATCCCTACGCCCAAGGATATAGATTACATAGATAAGCTATTTGCGCCCCCTCAGCTTAAAGGTAAAATTTCAATAGATAAACCAATAGAAGAAAACCTAGCCGAGGTAGTAGATACATTTAAAGTAAAACCTTTAAAAATTAATGTTGTGATGATGGATAGGGACAGGAATGCACGCTACATTAATGCTTGCCAGAGATTTGGTGTAAATTTAATTTTAATTCAAGCGGGTGACTTTTTACCTTCAATCCTATCTTGTTTGGATCCTAAAGAGCATAAAAAAGGTATACATCTTGTGATAGGAATTGGTGGTTTCGAGGAAGGAGTTTTAGCTGCCGTAGCTGCTAAGGCTATAGGTGCTGTCGGAGAAGGCAGAGGTTGGTCTGCTGATAAAGAGATCCAAGGCAAGTATACCAAGCCTTGGACAACAGATGAGTTAGTGTCAGGCAAAAGAGAAGACTGCTTAGTCTCCCTCTCTGCTATTACAGGAGATGATAAATGGTTTGATCTAAAAGGGGTAAGGGTAAAGCGTAAAGGGGAAAGTGAAGTAGTAACCTTGACAGTTGATGCAAGTGGTGTGAAGATAGAAACACGCTTACATCATTAGAATGGATATAACAATCTTAAAACAAACAGCTCAAGCTTTGGTATCTCCGGGGAAGGGAATTCTGGCTGCTGATGAGAGTACTAAGACTATTGCCAAGAGACTTGAAAAAGTTGGGGTAGAGTCCAGTCCGGAGATTAATTTAGCTTACAGGAAGATGTTATTTACTACTCCGGGTATTGAGCAATATATTTCCGGGGTAATTTTATATGATGAAACAATAAAACAATCTATCGGTGATACTTCGGTTCCTAGATTTTTGGAAAGCAAAGGAATTATACCCGGTGTCAAAGTAGATAAAGGAGCCTGGTTAATGCCTAATTTTCCGGAAGAAAAAATTACGGAAGGATTAGATGAATTAAGAGATAGATTAATAGAATACAAAAAGCTCGGAGCAAAATTTGCCAAATGGAGAGCAGTAATAACAATAGGTGAGGACACACCAACAGATACCTGTATTGAAGCTAATGCCGAAAGTTTGGCCAGATATGCAGCTTACTGTCAGGAGCAGGATATAGTACCAATCATAGAACCTGAAGTCTTAATGGATGGAGACAATGATTTGGAAAAATGCAGACAGATAACAGCAAAAACTTTGAAAAAGGTTTTCGAAAGACTTTTAGCACATAAAGTAGTATTGGAAGGGATAATTTTAAAACCCAATATGGTGATAGCAGGTAAAAAAAGCTCCACGCAAGCAAACAGTCAGGATGTGGCCAAGGCGACAGTAGAAACTCTTCTTGAAGTGGTTCCCAGTCAGGTGCCTGGTATTGTTTTTCTTTCCGGAGGTCAGACCCCGGATCAGGCTACAGAGAACCTGGCTGAGATAAACAAGATTCAAGGCAACCGTTGGCAGCTGAGTTTCTCTTATGGCAGGGCGCTGCAGCATGAAGCTTTAACTACTTGGGTTGGTAAAGAGGAAAATGTCCAAGCAGCCCAAAAAGCCTTTTTAGAGAGAGCCAAAAAAGTCTCAGAAGCCAGATCCGTAAAGCCTGCTTAGCCTCTAGCAAT
>CAZYBP010000071.1:0-4701 GCA_964645555.1 uncultured Gammaproteobacteria bacterium | reverse complement strand
TGAACCCGGAACTGTACAATGCGAATGTACCGGTATGCCGTTTACCTACAAGCCCTTATTTAGAAATTGGATGTTAGAGATTAGAGGCTAGTTTCCAACATCTAGCTTCCATAGGTGGACCCGACGGGAATTGAACCCGTTATTCTTCCATGCCATGGAAGTGTAATACCGGTTTACTACGGGCCCATTAGTTAGGGATTAACAACTAGGGTATCGGGTTTAGCGAAAAAAGTCAATTGCTTAACTATTACCCTAATACCTACACTCTACTTTAGAATTGACAGTGGATTTAATGCTACCCCTTTGAAGTGAATTTCCAGATGCAAATGTGTCCCTGTAGACCTGCCGGTTGATCCCATTTGACCGATTAACTGTCCTCTTGAGACAGTATCCCCAACCGATACATAAATATTGGACAGATGTGCATACAAGCTTCTATAACCGTTGCCATGATCAATCACCACTCTGTTGCCATAACCCCAAGTATCCGGCCAACCGGCCACCACCACCGTACCTCCATCCGAAACAGCAATTCCCGGAGCTGACCGGTCCGCAATATCAATACCCGGATGATACCAGGAAAAGTATTGAGTAAGTTGACCAGAAGTAGGCCAGATAAATTGAGCACCAAAAGGAGCCTGGAAAGCCGGTGAAGTTGGACCTTGAGCCAGATATTGAGGCTGCCTTTTGGCTTTAGGGGCAGTTACTTCAGGCGGGCTACCATCAGGTATTATCAAAATCTGACCCACTTTTAAACTTAGATCATCAGGTATATCATTAAAAGGAAAATCCAAAATCGCCTGGGCATTGGCAGAAAACTTTTTAGCCACAGACTCTAAATTATCTCCTGATTTTACAGTGTAGGCTACGCCTGTTAGAGGCAAAATCTTGAGTGTTTGACCCGGCTTGATGCTGTCGGAAGTCAGATTATTAGCCCATTTAATAGTATCTATGGAAACTCCATACTCGGAGGCAATACTGGACAGCGTATCACCGTCTTTAACTTTACGTTCAATAACTTCCGATCGGGGTTTTTGAGAAATGTCAGTATGGGTATCCTGAAACTCACGCAGAGTTGGTCCGTTTGGAAAAGGCTCAAAAGCCAAAGTAAACCGCGGGTCAGGGTCACCAATCCCTGGATATGTTGCCGATATTAAGCTTTGTCCTCCTAATACTCCGGAGGAAATAATTCCAATGATAGCTAAAATAATAATTGATCCATGCCAAAAGCGTTTCTGATGAACTCCCCTGCCTTGCATTAATACTTCTACTATAAAGTTTTTAAATGTTTCAAACTGGTAAGACCAGTAAACAATTTTACGTTTGGAATACCAAATTAAGGCAGAAAGTAACGCCCGGAGATCATCTATTAGAGAATTCACTGGAATATTCTAACAGATTAACGCAACAGAGTGTAAAGGGTAAAACGCAAAAGGTAAAGTTACAACTTAAAGTTAAAAGCTTTTAGTTTTACGCTGTAGTTTTGCACTTTGAGTTTTAAGTTTTAAGCTATTTAACGTCTTTCAATGTCTTTAAAAACTCTTCATTAGATTCTGCTTTGGATAATCTTTCCAAAAATATTTCCGTTCTTTCGTTTTCTCCCAAAATTCCAATCATTCTCCGCATAATTACCATTTGCCTATAAATCTCTTCAGAAAATAGCAATTGTTCCTGCCTCGTGCCTGAGCCTTCAATATCAATAGCGGGAAAGATTCTTCTTTCTGCCAACTGCCTGTCCAAATGAAGTTCCATATTGCCAGTACCTTTAAATTCTTCATAAATTAAATCATCCATTCTGGAACCTGTGTCTACCAAAGCTGTGCCGATTATGGTCAATGATCCGCCCTCCTCGCAATTTCTGGCAGCACCGAAAAAGTGCTTTGGAGGATATAAAGCAACAGGGTCAAAACCTCCGGACAAAGTCCTGCCGGATGGCGGTACAGACAAGTTGTAAGCCCGTCCTAAGCGGGTAATTGAGTCGAGGAGTATCACTACATCCTTACCGCTTTCAACTAACCTCTTTGCACGCTCCAGGGCAATTTCAGCAGCTGCTGTTTGCTCTTCTGCCGGTTCATCAAAATTGGAAGCAATCACATCACCTTTAATAGAACGGGAAAGGTCAGTTACCTCTTCCGGTCTTTCCCCCACAAGTACTGCCATTAAAATTACATCCGGATGGTTTTTAGCAATACCCGAGGCAATATCTTTCAAAATAGTAGTTTTACCAGCCTTTGGCGGAGAAACAATTAAGCCTCTTTGTCCAAAACCAATAGGAGCTACTAAATCTATTACTCTTTGGGAAAGCGGAGCTTTACCTGTTTCTAATTTTAGATGTCTGTTAGGATAAATAGCGGTCAAATCTTCAAATTTGACTCTTTTGACAGGACGCCCATCTGTAGAGATCAATTTATCAGCCGGTTGACCATTAACTTTATTTACTTGCAGCAAGCCAAAATACCTTTCAGTGTCTTTTGGGGGTCTGGCAGCCCCTTCCACTAAGTCCCCGGCTCTAAGCCAAAATCTCCTAATCTGACTGGCAGAAATATATACATCGCTATCTGAGGGGATATATTTAGGTCTTAAAAAGCCATGCCCCTCCGGCATAATCTCTAAAATACCTGTTACTTCTTCTGTTGGCACATCCCTATCACGCTCAGAATAATCACGTCCACCGCTATTAGAATAACCAGTATTACCGTACCGTGGACGGTACCCATAGCCGCCTCTATCATCATTGTGAGGATCCGTAGCCATTGCGCTTGGTCGGGATTCCTCTACAGCTCCGCCTACTAACTGCTCAGCAGACTGAGGCCCTGATTTAAGGTCTGCTTTTACTGAACTTGGTTTAAATGATTTTGTTACTCGAGGCATAATGTTAAGTTAAAAGTTAAAATTTTAAAGTCAAAAGTGATTGTAGCTTTCTTTCAGAAAACTTTGAATTTTTAATTGTAATTTTGCATTTTGAACTTTGAATTTTGAACTAAGTAGAAAATAGCTCGTGAATAGAGAGGCTATATATATAGTAGACCATATCTATTATCTAATGTCAAGATCCGTTCCTAAATTGTCTGTTCTCCCAAATAAAACTAGGATGATCTCCTAAGGCTTTCTTCACTCTAGAGATACCCTTCATTTTAAATCCGGCCGGGATAAAGGCTAAAGCTGACCAAGCTAAAATTGGTAAACCTGTTTTGGGCAATACCGGAGCAGAAACCACACTTGTACCCACCCCTACATTTTGAACAGTCACCAATGCCGGAGCAGCAGCTAAGACCACTTGAGGAGTGGGATTAGTTACAGTTACTGTGGCTCCTCCCCCACTACAACTATTGCTACCAGTACAATTGTTGTTATTGTTTGTTGCTCCGCCGTTAGTATTATTGTTGGTTGTCCCACCAGCAGGAGGGACCTGGGTACAAGTTAAAGTACCACAGGTCAAACTGACGTTAGGATCACAAGAGCTTGTAACTTGACCTGAGAAAGCACAATTTGCTGGAGCTGACGAACAGCTAATTGATCTACAAGTAGATGCGGGAGGTTGTTGAGGAACCCGGCAAATTCCATCTGATTGCTTAATAAAACCATCCCGACAATTACCTATTCTATCATGGCATACTCCTGTACAGGCTGGTTGATTATTATTACCACAACTACTACAGTCAGGTTCTGTAACTGGGGCTTGTCTTGGTGCACAGTCGCTGGAACAGTTTGATTCATTCTCACCATTAAATCTGTCGCAGTTTCCATTACCACAAATCGTGCAACATAATCCTTGAGGGGCACCTAATTTATTACAATTGGGTTCTGGATTAGTTCTATCTGGGTTTGAACCACCGCATGTTAAAACAGGAGCCGGACAACCCCATTGTGGTCCGCTACAAGCACTATCAGTTGTCTCTCCTGTTTTGATTCTATTACCATTACAATCTATTGATACAGTATTAGCTTTATTACAACCGGTGCATTCATTCAATGTAGGCGTTAATGAACAAGAAGGAACAGAATTACCACATTGACCAGGAACTTCTCCCACTCTTTCAATTTCTTTTATTAAATTACCATCTTCATCCCAGGTTCCCCAAACACTAATATTACCAACACAGCCTGCACTATCATGGCATTTACTGCCATCCTGACCACATCTTGGATCAGAGTCTGCTAGAACAAACCCACTATTTTTATTGAATAAACCCTGTTGGGCTGCAGCAAGTAAAACAACTGAACATAGACCAATTAAAAAATATTTGGAAAATTTCTTAAACATGTAGGGAGTATTATACTATGGGGCTGGACTATTTGTCAACCATGCAGGTTTTTCCAATTAGTTAAACTTCCTAACAATCCTTTCCTGACACAAATTGTCTGGTGTTTCCAACATTTTAAGTGAGCCCTTGGGAGTTTTACCCATCCTTTTTAGACTAAACCCTAGAGGTATAAAGGAAGTAAAAGCCCAGGCTAAAGGGGTCACTCCGGTTTTAGGCAATTGTGCCACAGCAACAGGAGCTGAAGCTAAGACTACCTGCGGACTTGGATTGCTAACAGTAGCCGTACTGGTAATCGTAGGACTAACAGTAATGTTGGGACTGACAGTGTTGGTACTATTGCCCCCGCTATTATTGCTGCTACTGCTTACTCCTCCCCCTGCGGGCGCACTGGTACCCACTCCGCTATTGGATGGATTTAGAGTAACTTGTTGCTGTT
>CAZYBP010000070.1:0-4752 GCA_964645555.1 uncultured Gammaproteobacteria bacterium | reverse complement strand
CGGACCGCCAGGATAAGGTAAGCCTAAAAGTCTGGCACATTTGTCAAAGCATTCCCCGGCAGCATCATCTCTTGTTCCTCCTAAATATTCATATTCACCATGATTTTTAAACAAAACTAAATCAGTATGCCCGCCGGAAACAAGCAGGCCAAGATAGGGGAAAGTTGGTTTATCGTTTTTTTCTTCCGATATACGATAATCGATAGACGATGTACTATTGCCTATCCAGTTTGCATAAAAGTGGCCAATGAGGTGATTAACAGGGATTAAAGGTTTGTGCCAAACTTTGGCTAAAGTCTTGGCTGTCTCTACCCCAACCAGCAGTGAGCCAATGAGCCCGGGACCCTGTGTCACAGCAATAGCATCAATATTGGAAATTTGGCATTTGGCATTTGAAATTACAGCATCTACTACCGGTATGATACTGCGCAGTTGTTCCCTGGCTGCCTGTTCCGGAATTATGCCACCGAATTTTGCTTGTAAAGAGGCTGATGAAGCTATAATATTGGATAATATTTGTATCCGCCTCGTAGATCCTGAGCTTGTCGAAGGACTACCTATTAAAACAGCTGCTGCTGTCTCATCACAGCTGGTTTCAATACCTAAAATAATCATTTGGATATTTTAACAGAATGCTGCTTTAGCCATTTGGAAATTTGGCTAATAGTTAAATTGCCATTATCTACCTTAATAGCGAATGTTACTTCTTTTTTGTGATTATTTACCAATTTATATCCATTCTTTTTTAAAAAGATCGCTGATGAGATTAAAGCTGTACGTTTATTCCCGTCCACAAATGGATGGTTTTTAAGTAAAGATTGCAGCAGAGCTGCTGCTTTGTCGAATATAGACTGATACAAATATTCACCTCCAAAGGTACTTTGAGGTCTTGCTACGCCTGAATCTATTAAACCCAGGTCGCGAATGCCTTGGGAACCACTGAACCGCTGCACAGCCCTATAATGGATAAACAGTACCTGCTTAAGTTTAAGGAAATGAATTTTCTTAGTCACTTTTGGGAGAGTTCTTGTAAGACATCTTCATGTTCATCCATAAACTCATCCACCATGCGGGCAAATTTTGCATCTACACTACCAGCGGCCAGTTTCTTTTTAGGTGTGACCACTAATTTTTGCCCCTGTTTTTCTACTGTTACCTGGGAGCCGTCTCTTAAACTTAACTCATCCAGATATTCTTTAGGAATAGTAACAGCTACAGAGTTACCGCTTTTGTATAGCTTTTGGGTTAACATATAACATATTATACCACACTCTGTCATGATTCTGTCATGACTTGACAAAACCTTCCCCAGTTCACATTTTAACTACGGCCGTAGTGCTTTTGTGAACGGAATTGTAAAAAGAATAACTAGTAAATCTAAACCCAAAGGTACCATAAGATATATTGAAGATTTCTTGAAAAAGCTTATTGCTGGATCAAAATTGACAGTTTGAAGATAGGACCACAAGGTTTGAATTAAGCCAGGTTTAAGCAAATAGAAAGCAGCTGAAACAATAAAAATAATCAGTAAAATAGCCACCACGAAACCAATTACTCCCTCCAGGTCTTTTTTGGAAGAAAACATAGTATTGCCAATTTCAAAAATTAAATACAATGCCAAAGCAATTTGCCAAACGCCATAGTTATCAATCTGAGCAAAATATAAAATACCTAAAATAGCAGCTATTCCTACTAACACAGGTGCTACTGCCACGAGCGTTCTTCTGAATGGGTCAGATTTACCGATTTGTACTCCTCCCAGTTTTACCCCATCTTCTAAAACTTCCGGCACCACTGTCATTTCACCCACAGGTATCAACATGATGCCTGCCATCAGTAAATGAGCCAGTTCATGAATAATTGTGCCCGGTAAAAACAAAATAGCTAAAATATTTACTACTAATTGGCGGTTATGAGTAAACTTAAAAAGAATCCGGGCCAAGGAGTTAATTAACTTTTTGGACAAGAAAAACAGTATGCCTATTTCCAGTAAAAAGAACAGAATATAGATCATTACTTAAGTATAACAGGCAAAATACTATTAACAACTTGTGGTTGATTTTGATATACAGCTGGATTATTCTATAGGAGTTTAGATATGAGCAGAAACCAAGGAGTAAAACTTAATGGGCAGCAGACAGACAATTTACGGCAAACAGGTTTAGAAGTTATTGGTAATGTGTCTTGGGGTACACATTTTTGCCAGTTTTATCAAACAAAACAAGATTTATTGGATATTTTAATCCCCTATTTTAAAGCCGGACTTGAAAGTAATGAACTTTGTGTTTGGGTCACCTCCGAATTTTTAAATGCAAAAGAAGCGCTAGAAGCGATGCATACTCAAATTCCTAACCTTGCCAAGTATCTAAAAAATAAACAAATGGAAATATTTCCGCATACAGAATGGTATTTAAAAGGGGGCAGTTTTGAAATGAAAAGGGTGTTAAAAGATTGGGTAACAAAACATGACAAGGCTTTAAAAAGAGGTTTTGTTGGTACTAGAGTTAGTGGTAATCCCTTTTGGATAGAAAGTAAAAAGGATTGGAATGATTTTGCTGCATATGAGGCACAAATTAACAACGTTATTGACAGGTACAAATTAGTAGTGCTTTGCACCTACTCTTTAGATAAATGTATCTCAACTGAAGTGATTGACGTAGTTTCAAACCATGAATTTGCTTTGATCAAAAGAAGAGGCAGGTGGGAAAATATTGAAAGCGCCGGGCATAAAAAAATGGAAGAGGCAATCCGCCAAAGCGAACAGCGCTACCGTTCTTTTATTGAGATAACAGGTCAGCTGGGTTGGACAACTAATGCACAAGGAGAGGTTAAGGAGGACATTCCTTCATGGAGGAAATTTACCGGACAAACGTTTGATGAAATTAAGGGTTGGGGTTGGTCAGAAGCTGTACATCCACAAGATTTAGAGCACACTGTAAAAGTATGGAAGAAGGCTGTTAGTCAAAAGAGGAATTATGAAGTTGAATACCGTATCCGCCGTTTTGACGGTATATATAGGTATTTTTTAGCCAGGGGTATTCCGGTGCTGGGGCAAAATGGTGAAGTTGAGGAGTGGGTAGGGACTTGCATTGATATCACTAATTTAAAAGAGCTTGATTTAAGAAAAGATGAATTTATCAGTATAGCTTCACATGAATTAAAAACTCCACTGACAAGTATTAAAACTTATGGTCAAATAATACAGAATTTAGCCATAAAACAGTCTTTTGCTAAGTTAATTGACTTGGCTAAGTCAATGAACAGGCAAGTGAGTGTATTACAAGATTATGTAAATGAGCTTTTAAATGTAAATAAAATTCAAGCTGGAAAATTATCATTAAAAAAGAAAAAATTTGATATATATCATCTTATCAAAGAGGAATGTGACAACTTACAAAAAACCTTGCCGAAGCATAAGTTGTTAACAACTTCTATCCATGCCAAAGTTAATGCTGACAAAGAGAGAATTAGACAGGTATTAATTAATCTTATTACCAATGCAGCTAAATATTCGCCAAAGGGTGGAAAAATTATTATCCGCAGCCAAAAAAAGAACAATGAACTGATAGTGAGCGTAAAAGACTTTGGAGTTGGAGTTGCAAATAGTGAGCAAGAGAGAATATTTGAGAGGTTTTACCAGGCTGAAGGATTGAATAGAGACAGGTTTGGTGGCTTAGGTCTTGGTTTATTTATTTCAAAAGGAATTATTAGCCGACATAAAGGGCAAATTTGGGTAGAAAGTAAAAAGAACAGAGGTGCTACTTTTTTCTTTACTCTGCCAATAATCTTTTAGCACTTACCTCTTGCAGAAAGAGATTATTTTGTTCTACTTTGGAATGGTGGCCAAAGATAATATTCCTCTAGAGCACTGTTTTTCTGTATCTGATTTTAGAAACTTTGAAAGATGCTTTTTTAACTTTTTGGTGACTCATTATTTGAGAAAAAGATATGAACTTGAGGAAGGTTCTTTTAATCAAACTGTAGGCACTATTTTGGATCTGGTGATAAAAAAGATTCATGCTTCAAAAGCATACGGGCAGCCTTTGAATTATTTGTTAGAAGCGTATTTTAAAGCTGCAGAAAAAGATATCAGGCAGGAGGTAGAAGAGAAGGGAGCAAGATCCTTTTATGGATCAACCATCAAGTTTCTCAATTCTGATTCATTGGATAAAGCCCGGCAAGTTTTTGAAAACTACTATTTGAAAAGAGGAGGAAAAATTAACCAGTCGGTATTTTATAAAAGATTTTGGGAATGTTTACTGGAAGGCGGGAGATTATTTAAGCTTTGGGGTGGGCCTGATGCTTTAGAATTGGGTATGGATAAGATAGCAGAAGTGGTGGACTACAAATATTTTGAGGATCCCCAGAGAGGAAAAAACAACTTGGACATGGACTTGATGCCCAAGATCTATATCCTGCTTTGTGCTGATACGCTCTTGGAAATGGGGCATTCCAAAATTAGATTTAGAGTTAGATCTTGGGCAGATCCTTTGGATGAAACTATCTATGAGGAGTTTGATGTATCCTCGCTTGATAATTTGAGAGAGTATTTAAGGTTTAAGATTGAGAAGATTTTGAGTATAAAAGAACTTAGTTTTTGTGAGAAATCTTTTTGCAAAGCTTGTAATGCAGATCAAAGAAAAGATTGGATTAAACAGTTACAAACTCAATTTCAATTTAGATAAGACCCCACAATCAATTGTCTAGGATCCGATACATTCCGTACACTTAAGACATTTAATTGAACGGCAG
>CAZYBP010000069.1:0-4864 GCA_964645555.1 uncultured Gammaproteobacteria bacterium | reverse complement strand
ATATAGTGGTTCCTGTTCCTGATTCAGCTATTCCTGCTGCAATCGGTTTTTCGAAGGCATCCGGTATCCCTTTTGAAATGGGTTTAATTAAAAACCGTTATATTCATAGAACTTTCATCTCTCCGGAAAAGCATACCAGGGGAAAAATAGTCCAATTAAAACTTAATCCCGTAAGACAGGCATTACAAGGTAAAAAGATAATTGTGGTTGATGATTCGATTGTCAGAGGTACAACTTCCAAAAAAATTATTAAGATGGTTAGGGATGCAGGGGCAAAGGAAGTGCACTTACTTGTTTCATCGCCGCCTGTAAAATTTCCTGATTTTTACGGCATTGATACGCCAAACCAAAAAGAATTAATTGCAGCTGTAGAAAGTATTGAAAGAATAAGAAAAGAGCTAGGAGTTGATTCGCTTCACTATTTATCTTATCAGGGTTTAATAAAAGCTATTGGTTTACCGGAAGACCAGCTTTGTACTGCGCTTTTTAATGGTAATTATCCGGTGGATATTGGAGAAAGAGCAAAAGAGGTGGACTTTAGTTTAGCATGAAGAAACTGGTGGTTTTAATTTCTAATAAAGGAACAGGTACTAATTTACAAGCAATAATAGATGGGATTAAAAGCGGGCGAATTGACGGACAAATAGCAGCAGTTGTTTCTGATACACCAGATGCTAAAGGACTTGAAAGAGCTAAAAGATATAATCTTCAGATTGAAATTTGTCCTAGAAAAGAAGACTTATTGCCTCTTTTAAAAAAACTAGACCCTGACTATATTTGTTTGACAGGTTGGAAACAAATTATTCTGCCTGAGGTAATTGATGAGTTTCCAAATAGGATATTAAACACTCATCCAGGCTTGATTCCGGATACTTTAGATGGGGTAGTAAAAAATCCAGATGGTACCGAAGGTTTATGGAATAGAGGGAAATTAACAGAAAAGGCGATACAAAATGTTTTAGATCAAGGTGCTACTTATGCCGGATGTACGAATCATTTTTTATCTGAAGAATTTGACTTTGGCCAAGTTTTAGGTAGGTGCTTTGAAAAAGTTCAACCAGGTGACACTGCCGAATCTTTATATACAAGACTCAAGGTTAAAGAAAATAAATTATATGTTGATGTTTTGGCAAAATTGACACAAGGAAATATGAAAAAACAAATAACTATCTTAATAACTGATGGAGGAGGAAGAGGAGCAGCCTTAGTTGATAAATATGGACAGTCTAAGAATGTAGGAAGAATATTAGTTGTACCGGGAAATGACTTAATGCAAATTAATACTAAAATAGAAGTTAAAATTTTTCCTAATTTGAAAACAACTTCTTTAAAAGAAATTTTAGAAATTGTAAAGTCTGAGAAAGTGGATTTGGTAGATGTGGCACAGGATAATGCAGTTGAGGCAGGGGTAGCCGACGCATTAGAAAAAATTGGTGTTGTAGTTGTAGGGCCAAACAGGAAAGCTGGACAGCTTGAATGGGATAAAGCTTGGGCCCGAGAATTTATGGTTAGATATGAAATTCCTACGCCTGAGTTTTATGCTTTTAACTCAGAAAATGCCGGCATAAAATTTGTTAAAAGCAATCCCAATAAAAAATGGTTTGTTAAGGCCTCTGGTTTGGCCGAAGGTAAAGGTGCCATACCTGCAAGTAGTGTTAAGGAAGCAATAGCTGCTATCAAACAAATGAAAAAATTTGGAAATAGCGGTGAGACATTCCTTTTGGAGCAGTGGCTAGAAGGTGAAGAATTTTCTGCTTTTGCTCTTTGCGACGGAAAAGATTTTGTCTATATAGGTTCTGCCCAGGATCATAAAAGAGTTTTTGATAAAGATCGGGGAGAAAATACAGGTGGTATGGGTTGTGTTTCCAATCCTAAGGTAGTAGATAAAGAAATTAAAAAACAAGTTTTAGATATCTTTCAAAAAACAATTGAAGGTATGAGAAAAGAAGGTAGGCCATATAAAGGAGTACTGTATCTTGGTGGAATGGTAGTTTCAGGAAAAGTGTATATCATAGAATTTAATGCCAGATGGGGAGATCCTGAAGCAGAGGTAATCATTCCATCTATAGGAAATGATTTTTTAGAAGTCGATGATGCCATTATCAATGGAACAATAAAAAAACTTAAGTTAAAAATAGATAAAAAGGTGCGTGTAGTAGTAGCAGTTACAGCTAAGGGTTACCCAGTTGATTACTCGAACGTAAAAGGGAAAAAAGTTTTTGGGATTGATAAAGCTTTTAAGCTAAAGGATATTAAAATATACGGGGCAGGAATTAAAAAAATGTATGAGGATTATTTTGTAAATGGAGGTAGAGTTTTATATATAGTAGGAGCAGGAAGGGATGTAATTGAAGCAAGAAAAAAAGCATACAGGGCAATTAAATTGATTAGTATTGAAGGAAATAATTTGCATTACAGAAAAGATATTGGCTGGAGGGATGTAAATAGAATACAGAGTTCAGAATTCAGAGTTAAGAATTAAACAATATGATACAAAAGATTAGAGTACTGACAATAAGCGGACCGGATTTAAAAGGCGAAAGTATTTTATTTGAAATCAAAACAAGACTAGGGTTAAAGTATATCAGCAAAATACAATCTATAAAAGTTTACAGACTTGAAGGGGTATCTTTAAAAGACGCAAAAATACTAGCAGAGAAATTATTCGCCGAAACTATCAATCAAAAATATACTATTAATTCAAAAATAGTTAGTGATGAGGCAAAGCTTGTTGAGATTGCATACAAAAGTGGAGTAATGAACCCAGAGGTAGCCTCAATTACCAAAGCCGCCGCCGATTTAAAGATTAAGCTAATAGCTTGTGATTCTTCCTACGAATATGCTTTTTTTGGGAATTTATCCAGACAAGAAGCAATTAATATTGTTGAGAGATTAAATCTTTTCAATAAAACCGTTGAACAAATTATAAATAAAGAGCCTGAAACCTTAATAATTGAAGGAAGGCTTGGGCAAACTCAAACTATTCCTATTAGATCAATGACAAATAACCAATTAATGATGCTTTCAAAAGATAAGTTATTTTTGGATTTGGTAGAAATGCAGACAATCAAAAATTATTTCACAAAAATAAAAAAGGATCCAACTGATTTAGAACTTGAAACGATTGCTCAAACATGGAGTGAGCATTCGGGCCACAAAACTTTTAAAGCAGAACTCATTGTAAACGGTAAAAGGAAGCAACCTTTAATCGAAAGAATTAAAAAAGAAGCACTCAAACATAATAAAAATATTGTTTCAGCTTTTGTAGACAATTCGGGAGTAATGGATTTTTATGATGGTTTTGGAATTTGTGGCAAAGTAGAAACACATAATGCTCCTTCAGCAATAGAGCCTTATGGAGGTGCAATGACCGGATCTGGCGGAGTTTTTAGAGATATTGCTGCAACAGGTAAGGGAGCAAAAAATATTGCCTCAACTGATATTTTCTGTTTTGCTCCGCTGAGCTTGAATGCAAAGGAAATACCAGAAGGGTGTTTGCCTCCGGATTATCTTTTAAAAAGGGTGGTGTCAGGGGTGAAAGATTATGGTAATCGAATGGGAATACCAACTAATAATGGTTCGGTTCATTTCCATCCGGATTTTAGGGCAAAACCTTCTGTTATTGTTGGGGCGTATGGAATACTACCTAAAAAATATGCAAAAAAAGGTTTACCTCAAATAGGTGATTTAATAATCTGTGTGGGAGGTAGAACAGGTAGAGATGGGATACATGGGGCTACCTTTTCTTCGGGTGAAATGACAGAACAGACAGCCAAAGTTAATTCCTCAGCTGTGCAAATTGGTAATGCTATTGAGGAAAAAAGAATGTTTGATGCTTTAATTGAAGCCAGAGATCAAGATTTAATTACCTTAGTGCAGGATTGCGGTGGCGGTGGATTTTCTTCTGCTATAGGTGAAATAGGTGAGTTTTTGGGTGTTTCAGTTGACCTTAAAAAGGCGCCATTAAAGTATCAAGGACTTTCTCCTTGGGAAATTTGGGTATCTGAATCTCAAGAAAGAATGATTATAGTTTTATCTCCAAAGAAATTGAAAAAGTTTGAAGCAATTTGTTTAAAATATAATGTTGAAAATACAGTACTTGGAAAATTTGATGGCAGCAAAAAATTAAATGTTTACTTTGGACAAGAAAAGATAAGCGATTTAGAAATGAAGTTTTTACATTATGGATTACCTAAACGGGTGCTGAAAATAAAAAAGAGGGCACAAATTGCAGTTGATAGATTAGATAGACCAAAAGTACCTGAATCTGAAAAAGAATGGAAAAGTCAGTTAGAGAAAGTTTTAGCACACGGTAATGTTTGTTCCAAGGAACCAATTATCAGATTATATGATCATTCAGTTCAAGGAACTTGTGACTTGCAGCCTTTTGGTGGAGCTAAATTAGATGGCCCTAATGATTCACCCCTGCTAAGACCATTCTTGGATAAAAAATACGGTATGGTTATTGCCCATGGTTTAAATCCTGTTTTGAATAAGATTGATCCTTACTGGGGTAGTGTTTGGGCAGGGGTAGAAGCAGTATCTAATTTTGTAGCAGTAGGTGGAGATATAAAAGCGGCTTCTTTTATAGAAAATTATATTTGGCCCTTCCCAGATGAAGAGTCTTTATGGGATCTAGATAGATCAGTAGATGCAGTGATTGATTTAATGAAGACACTGAAAATTCCAGTAATATCTGGAAAAGATAGCTTGTCGTCAACATATAGAGGACGGAATAATAAAGTAATCAAAATTCCGCCTACTCTTTGCATGTCTGTATTTGGCAAAATTAAAGATGTTACAAAAACTGTTACAGCGGATTTTAAGTTTAATGATTCAACGATTGTTTTAGTCGGAAAGTTAG
>CAZYBP010000068.1:0-4867 GCA_964645555.1 uncultured Gammaproteobacteria bacterium | reverse complement strand
CACTTGTACCACCTCCTCTACTGCCTGGGGATCCGGCGCAACAGGCAAAAGAAACGCTTCTTTAAGTTTTGACGGAACAGATGATTACGTCAGTTATAATGCACCATCATCTCTATCAATTACAGGACCTGTTACTCAATCATTATGGGTAAAGTTTAATGGGATGAGTAGTACTGGGATATTGATCGGCGCTAATCAACAATACAACTTACAGGTTAGCCGAGATTCGACTGGGGACTTAGCGATAGTAGATGGTGCCGGGCATGGTTGTGCTACTGCAGGAGGGGTGGTTACCACTGACCAGTGGTATCATATTGTTGGTGTATTTTCTGGCACCAGCGGATCAACTGTTACTACCAATAATTGTTCAATATATATAAACGGCGTTCCTCAAACTGTAACCGTCATTAGTACCCCTTGGTCACCCGCGGTATCTCTAACAAATTTTAACATCAGTAATTGGAATAACACAGCAGGGTCAACCTATAAAGTTAACGGTTTAATGGACGATGTAAAAGTCTTTAACTATGCCCTCACAGCTACTCAGGTAAAACTACTATATAACAATGGGGCAGTTAATTTTTCTCCTTCGACTGGTACTCCTTAAGGAGTACCATAAGGATTGTATAAATCACTTTATGGATCTTTCTATCTCTCGTTTCAGAGTTTGTTTAAAATCTCTGATAATTACCCAATGTGTCTTAGGCAAAAATTGCTTTAGCTCAACTCCAAAGTTAATTTTCGCTTCCCTTAGGTTTTTAAGAACCTGGAGCAAAAAATCTTTTTTTTCAGGAGGAAGCATTCTAGACCTTAATATAAAATATAAATCATAAAAGTCTCTTGGTTTTTTCCTCCCTAACAGAACTCTCATTTTCTCGTCAATTAACTGTTCTTCTACCTGAAGAACTATATTGTAAGGTGGTACATAATTACTATCTGTTATACCTATTATCTCTCCTCTATTTCCCCTATCTCTAAAGGAAATTTCAATTTGAATTGGGACTACTTGCCCAAAAAGCATAAAATCAATAATGGATAAATACCCGCCTATAGTGGTCTTCGCTTCCTGCAAGTTTCCTTCAATATTTTCCTTCTCAATCTCTTCTAAAACTTCCACTAAACTATTTTCTATCCCTGCCACATCCTTCTTGTTAGTGCTAAAATCTAGATCTTCTGAGAATCTTGGGCTCTGATAAATAATCCTTAAAGCTGTTCCTCCTTTGAAATAAATTTCACCTGTTTGAGGGAGTTGATAAAAATAACTTAAGAAGAGGTGTTGTAAATATTCCCTCATTACATTTAGCTGGCTAGTCTGGTACTTAGTTGCTAACTTCTGTATCTGATCTTCAGTCACCACAGTAAACCCTCCACAAGAATCAACGCTTTCATTCTTCCAAATAATTTCACATACTTAATTAACTTACCTTTATCTAGCTTGGAAACGTCAAAGCGGTCATTCCAAAACCTTTTTCCTATTGCTATAAAATATAAATAATCAGCTAGAGCTTTTTCGGGTTCTGCTATCAATACCCGTCTATTCCCGACAACATCCAAATAGTAACCGGTATAAGCCTCTTGCTTAATCGAATAGTAGGAATAAGCTCGGTGATCAAGGGTAAACACCCTAGTAGGTTTTGTTGTAGCAGAAGTCAGATGATAAGGAGACTCAGGAATAACTCCGTATCTTGCCAGGGCATATTCAAAGGATAAATAAGAAGGTTTATACAAAGCATTTGCTATTTCTTCATCGCTAGGAGGATCCGTTTTTAACAAATAATATCCTTTTTTAAGCCTAGTTAATAAGCCTTCCTTGCCGAGTCTATTAAGCCCATATTCGGCCTGATATGAAGATAAGCCAAAAATCCGGGTAAATTCCTGGTTAGAAAAAATTCTGATTTTCCGTTTGAGCAGCTCTTCCCTAACCAATAATGGTTTCATTAAGTTGTACATTTCTACTGCTTTCTGAAATAATTATACTATAAATATATAACCTATTGTCAAATTAATTAATTTACATATACACATTTTCATAATGGGTTAAGCGGATAAGCTCCTGCTTGGAAGATAAAATGACGGCTATCACATCAATCCTGCAGAGCACACTCTTACCCTTCAGATAAACTGCAGCCATATTCTGGACTCTTTTTAATTTATTTTTGTTAATCATCTCTTCAGGACTACCAAAATCTACCCCTGTTTTGGATTTCACCTCTACAAAAACCAGCGTCTTTGCATCCTGAGCAATAATATCAATCTCTCCAAAACGGTTGGAAAAATTCCTTTCCAAAATCTGGTAACCTTTTTTACTTAAGACCTGAGCTGCTAAATCCTCAGCAAGTAACCCAGTTTTTCTATTAAAAAATTTCATGTTATCTGTCTGTATTGCAAAGCTTCAGCCATATGAGCGGGTAAAATCTCTTTATCTTCAGCTAAATCCGCAATAGTCCTGGCAACTTTAATCAGCCTAAAATAGCTGCGGGCAGAAAAGTAGAATTTATCAGCTGCTATTTTTAACAGGTTTTCTGCCCCGGGAGTCAAAAAACAGTATGTTTTAACATCACGGTTTCGCATCTGGGAATTTGTATAAAGGGACTGTTTTCCAACCTCAAATCTTTTTGTCTGGATCTGACGCGCCCGGGTAACCTGTGCTTTTGCCTCTTTGGAAGAAATTTTGTTGGCATTATTTTGAGAGGTCACCGATAGCTTTTCTGTCTCTATTACACTCACCTGAACAAACAAATCAATCCTGTCTAAAATTGGACCTGATATACGGGTTTTATATTTGGTAATCTGTTTGGGAGAACACTTACACTCCCTTTTTGGATGATTCAGATAACCGCAGGGGCAAGGGTTAATAGCAGCAATAAGAGTAAAACTGGCCGGATATCTGACATGACCGGCAGCCCGGACAATTTCCACTGTCCCATCCTCCATTGGCTGTCTCAAGCTTTCGATAATACTTCTTGGAAACTCAGGCATCTCATCCAAAAATAATACCCCAAGATGAGCCAGGCTGACTTCACCAGGCAAAGGATTACTCCCCCCTCCCACCATCCCGGCATTTGAGATTCCATGATGGGGAGAGCGGAAGGGCCTGTCAAAAATTAAGGATTGTCCATTTTTCAGTAAACCTGACACTGAATAAATCCTGGTTACCTCAAGCGCTTCAACAGGAGTTAAAGAAGGTAAAATACCGGGCAAAGCCCTTGATAACATTGTTTTCCCTGTTCCCGGCGGACCCCACATCATCAGATTATGCCCTCCTGCGGCAGCAATCACCAAAGCCCTTTTTGCCTGCTCCTGCCCGGCAATCTCCAAAAGATCAAACTCTGCTGCTTCAAAATTATGGACATTACCGGACATTAGAGTTTTCAAGGGAATAATTTCCTCTTGTGCTGTTAAGTGCTTAACTAATTGTGACAAAGAACTTACCGGATAAACCATTACTTTATCCACCACACTAGCTTCATTAGCGCTGGCTTCCGGAATAAAAACAGCAGATGAAAAGCCGCATTTTTGGGCAAAAAGCGCCAACAGCAGAATCCCCCTGGTTGGCCTGAGGGCACCGTCAAGTGACAACTCCCCATAAAAAAATGTTTTGCCCGGATCTAAATTTTGGGGTAACTCAAGCTGTCCGCTTGCCAGTAAAACTCCTATTGCAATCGGTAAATCATAGGCTGCACCGTCTTTGGGTAAATCAGCCGGAGCTAAATTTACAGTAATCTTTTTGGGCGGGAAATCTAATTTTGAATTGACAATGGCTGTTTTTACCCGTTCGCGCGCTTCTTCAACTGCTTTACTGGCCAAACCGACAATGGTAAAGCCGGGAAATCCTGATGAGGCCACATCAACCTCAACATCTACGGGCACAGTCTCCAGACCAATATTGGCAATTGAACGGATTTTAACTAGCATCGGTTAGATAATATTTTCCACCTTTTTCTATAATTTGACCAGATAGTAACAACAGCGACAGTTTGGCTCCCAAATCTGCGATAGAGATGTTCAATTTTCTGCACAATTCATCAGCTGTTAAAGCTTCCATATCTAAAATTGCCAGTATCGGGTCATCAATTTGCCTGCCGGGAATTTGGGGCCCTAACCAAACCCTGGCTTGACCTTTGGCAATCAGGCTATTTGTCCCCTCAGAAGTGCGGCTGGTGATGGGCCCGGGAACTGCCCAGAGTGTCCGCTTCAGTTTAGCGGCAATTTTGGCAGTTATCAGCGAACCGCTTTTCTCTGCAGCCTCAACCACTATGACTTCCTGAGACAATGCTGCAATAATCCTATTTCTGGCAGGAAAGGTCCAATGGCTGGCCTTTTGAAACTCCCATTCAGACAGCAAAATCCCGCCGTTATCTGTAATCTGCCTGGCTAATTTAGCATCCTCACCACTAAGTTTGCTGGCAACACCCCAGCCTAAAACAGCAATAGTTTTCCCTCCCATCTCAATACAAATTTTGTGGGCGCACATATCAACCCCATACATAAAACCTGAAACAATAGTTTTACCCTGCAAAACAAGAGCGGGGACAATTTTTTCAATGGAGCGCGCTCCGTAATCTGTCATCTTCCGGCTTCCTACAATAGCCACACAGCTAGTAAGGATTTTTGGATTGAAGTTACCGCAAACATATATTTTTTTAGGGGGAGTAGCAAGATCAAAAAGCCCAGCAAATTCTGGAATTTTTTGCCAATTGACAATTTCCGAGTAGTCCACAAAACAATAATACCATGATTTAAATCATACGAAAAATGATAAACTAATCACCTTCCTTATTATATTAATCTAATGATAGATTAATATAAGTATTTGATATATTTAATGCTAGTTGCAATTTAACTGATGTTTCTTTTATTGTAGAGT
>CAZYBP010000067.1:0-5006 GCA_964645555.1 uncultured Gammaproteobacteria bacterium | reverse complement strand
TACTGAGGATAACCTTGTTTTGCCATATAGTACCACCACTCCACTCCCCAAAGATAAGCTTCATCAAATCCAGTTTTTTGGGCATATAAAACATGTTGTTGGAAATTCTCTAAACTAAATAGTTTAATCTGCTCTTTTAAAGAGGTATCTATAACAGATTCTTTTATCCATGGCTCTGCTTGTAATTCAGAAATTAATACTGTCTTGTTTTCAGAAGTAAATTTTTTACTCATATTGGATTTTACAAGATACACCCAAGGAGGAATAGGATAATTTATATATGAATTTAAAAGCGTATTATAAGAGTTTCTGTATAAGGAAACACCTAAAATATCAGCAAGCTTCATAGGTTCTAACCAATTCCCCCATTCACCACTATCAGTAATCATCACTAACCTAGTAGGATCAGTTTGCTTTACCAAATCAACTTCTTTTAATAAAAACTGCCCATCAGGCTTATCACAATCCTGTCCAAACCATGACACCAAAGGCTCATTTTCCACCTGCCAGAAACTAACAGCATTAGAACCTTTATATCTTGTTACCACAGCTTCAATAAGAGCTAAAGTCTTCTGCTGTCTTTTTTCTGAAGATAATTTTTTTGCCCAATTGGGAATATGGCATTCAGGCCATCGGGGTTGCCTAGCTCCAACTACTAAAACTACTTTTGCTTCTGCTTTTTTTGCTTCATCCAACATAAAATCTGTTTGGGAAAAGTCTAACCTGCCCTCGTCTTTTTCTATTACATCCCAAAAGGTGGGGATCCTTAAGCTTTTAACCTTTAGCTCATCTAGAATTTGCAGGTAGGTTTTCTGCCAATCCAAGCCTAAGAATTTGGCATAATTTGGTGAAAATGATACTCCGTATCGGATCCTTTTAGGATTTTTGTAGGTATTCTCAAAAATTAGATTAACAATCAAGATAGCAACTATGACAGATAAAACCATCGCTGAGAAGGCAGTTAAAAAGCGCATAATATAACTATAACTTTTTTTTAGACAAATTTAAATTATTTCTGATAGAATAACTTCCAATGAAAATTGCTTATTTCACTGATACTTTTCTGCCACAAGTTAATGGCATTGCTACGGCTTTAGCAAATCAAGCCAGAGAGCTTGGGAAAAGAGGCCATCAGGTATTAATTTTTACTCCAAATCTAGATGACATACCTAGGCAAAGGTTTAAAGCTAAAAATGTGACCGTGGTACATTTACCGGCCATTCCAGCCTTACTTTACACAGAATTCAAAGTTGGAGTATTTGGTTTACCCAAAGTAATTAGATTTTTGACTAGATTCAAACCGGATATTATTCACCTTCACTCCCCTTTCACTATAGGCATGGATGCTATTATGGCAGCAAAACTTTTAAAAAAACCTCTTATTGGTACTGTTCACATTTATTTTGCTGACTCAGATTATCTCAAAGTAGTCAAATCTAAACTGGCAGTTAAATTATTAAACAAAATTGCCCAAAAATATTTAAAGTTTTTGTTTAACCAGTGCGATCTGATACTGGCTCCTTCAAAATTACTGGTACAGGAGCTAAATGGTGCAAGCTTTAAAAGAACAATTAAATACTTACCAAATGGTATTGTATTAAACAATACTAAGCCCCTGGGTAACCAAACAAGAGAACAGCTTAAAAAGAAGTATGGATTAAAAGAGAAAGTAGTCTTGCATTTTGGCAGGCTATCATACGAGAAAAGTATAGATGTCTTGATTAAAGCCTTCCACACTTTAGCACAAAAACATAACAATGTGAGCTTGCTGATTATCGGGGATGGTCCAGCCAAGACAAACCTCATTAAGCTGGCTAAAAAACTAAGGCTAGAAAAAGAGGTGGTGTTTACAGGCTTTATAGGTCATCAAATCCTTATTTCCTCACGAATGCTGACGCTGGGAGATATTTTTGCTACTGCCAGCACCATGGAAGCTAATCCCATGGTAGTACTCGAGGCAATGCTATTTGGCTTACCCATTGTCGGTGTTAAACAAGCAGGATTAATCGAACTTGTTTCTGCTAATGGCTTCTTAGTACCTCCAGGAAATACGAAAGAACTGGCTAAAAATATGGAAAAGATACTATTTAATCAAAACCTATCAGAAAATATGGCTAAAAAATCACTGGCAATAGTCAAGAATTATTCTATTGACAAAACTACTGACAAGCTTTTAGCTATATATGAGGAGCTAATTTTACACCCTACCCGGCACTAAGCTCTTAAAACACTTCTGAGCTCTATCTGAAAGTACCACCTGTTCTGTTTGGTTTAGGGCTGAGGAGGAAGCTTCTTTGGCAAAAAGCTGACAAATAGGTGCTCTGGATGTATTTGTCACATCTGCCCTTTGGATAAGCCTGTTTAAGCTGGATCTGATAAACATTTTTGACCTGGGAGATGTGGCCTGATTGTAAAGTCGCTCTAAAGCATTCAAATGAACAACTAAACTCTCTTCAATCCTTATCCCCACCTCATCGTTTTTAGCATGCCGGTCTGTCAGCTCGCTAAATTGGGCCGCATATCTTTCCAAGGTAGCCGGAACCAGTTCCTCATTCTGATCCCGAATTAGAGTACGTGCTTCCCTTAATCTTCTGGTAGCAAATTCCAGCTGTCTTAACATTTTCACCCGTGTGGTCCCGGCAAACTTTAATTCCAAAACCTCTCTAACTCCCTTTAAAAAATATAGCGGGGAGGCAGGGGTAATTTGGGAATAACCAATGTCATTTTCTGAAGCATAAGCAGGAGTTACGGATAATGAATTATGAATCATGAATAAAGCAATAAAAACAATAACCATAATTCGTAATTCATGCTTCATGATTCTATTTCTTACTTCCAACAATTTTTTCAAATTCGTCTGATTCTAGGGTTTCTTTTTCAAGCAAAGCTTTAGCCACCTTATCCAATTTAGCTCTGTGTTTTCTAAGTAGTGATTGGGCTTGGGCAAAAGCGCTCTCCATAATTTTCCTAACTTCTGTATCTACTGCATCATGCAATTTAGGTGACAACTCCATTCCCTCTTCCATACCTCTCCAGATACCAAACATCGGCCTTGGATTGACATTAATTGGTCCCAAAGCAGACATACCGTATTGGGTCACCATTTGCCTGGCGATATTGGTGGCTACTTCAATATCCGAGGCGGCCCCGGTTGAAATATCCTTAAATGCCAGCTCCTCTGCTGCCTGGCCGCCTAAGGCGGCTGTTATTTGTTCAACAAGACGTGATTTAGATTCATTAGACCTATCTTCTGTTGGGGGAAAAAGGGTATGACCCCCGGACATTCCTCTGGAAACTATGGAAATTCTATGTACCGGGTCGACATTTTTAAGAAAATGCCCGACAACAGCATGGCCTGCCTCATGGTAGGCTGCCAATTTTCTGTCATGATCTGATTGCATTCTCTTTCTTTGAGGACCCAATTTTTCCTTAGTAGCTGCCTCTTCCAAGTCTTTATTATCTATGACGGTCTTTCCTACCCTGGCTGCCAAAATGGCTGCCTCATTTAACATGTTGGCCAAGTCTGCACCTGAAAAACCAACTGTCCTTCTTGCTAACTTTTCCGTACTAACATCTTTCATAAATGGCTTACCCTTCATATGAAGCTCAATAATGGCTTTTCTTTCTTCTAAATCAGGCATCCCTAAAACTACCCTTCTGTCAAACCTGCCCGGCCTGATTAAGGCAGCATCCAATAAATCAGGTCTGTTGGTAGCCCCGACTACAATCACACGGTCTGTTTGAGTAAACCCGTCCATTTCTACTAAAATCTGATTTAGAGTTTGTTCTCTTTCATCGTGCCCGCCGGAAATACCCATACCCCGCTGGCGGCCAATGGATTCAATTTCATCTATAAAGATAATTGACGGAGAATTTTTCTTGGCTTGAGCAAACATGTCACGTACACGAGCTGCTCCAACACCGACTAACATTTCCATAAACTCTGAGCCGGCAATAGAGAAAAACGGCACATTAGCTTCACCCGCTACAGCGCGCGCTAATAACGTTTTCCCAACACCAGCAGGGCCAACCAGTAACACTCCTTTGGGAATTCTGGCCCCCAAAGCTTTGAACTTATCCGGAGTTTTTAGAAACTCTACCACTTCAGACAACTCTTGCTTGGCCTCTTCTGCACCTGCCACATCTGAAAATTTTGTTTGAGGGGCATCCTTGGTAAAAAGTTTTGCCCTTGATTGAGCAAAAGAAAATAATCCTTGTCCTGCTTGACTGGCATTTCTAAATAATAAAAACATTAATCCTACTAAAAGTAGTATGGGTAAAATAGCAGAAATTATCCCTATCCAGGTTTGCTGAACAGACAAATCTTTCACTTCAATAGTGACTGATTTAGGATCTACCCCTGAGCTTTCCAGAATTTTATAAATGGACTCTCCTGCTTCTTTATGGGAAATAAGCTTTTGGTCGGAATTTTTAACATCTGCAGTTACCTTATCCCCCTCCAGAGTAATTTTTTCAACCTTGTTATCTTTTACATCACCGACTACTTGGGAAATAGGAACTTCTGCAGGAGTAGCAGGGCCGCCGGAAACCTGGTAGAAAAAAATCAGGGCGGCCACAGCAATTAAAACATAGACAGCCAGACCTTTAAAAAAAGATAGGACTTTCTTGTTTAAATTAACTTTTCTCTTTCCGTTTGCCATACAAGTGTAATATGGGAAATTTTAGCACACCCGGCCTCAAATTGCCAGCTTTAAACTAGCGTATTTTTGAGCCTGGAGGAACTTTTGAGGAAGGTTTTAAAGGAATAGGCTTTTTACCATCGGCACAAAGAAGCATTCCTTGAGATTGAAGCCCCATCATTGTTCTTGGCTCAAGATTAGTCACATAAACAAATTGTTTACCTGTAAGCTGTTTGGGCTTATACCATTGTTTAATACCTGAAAGTATCTGCCTTTTTTCATCTCCAAAATCAACTATTTGTTTAATCAGTTTATCTGACCCAGGCACCTCTTCTGCCTCTAAAACAGTACCCACTTTGAATTCAA
>CAZYBP010000066.1:0-5079 GCA_964645555.1 uncultured Gammaproteobacteria bacterium | reverse complement strand
ATTCCTCCTAAAAGCAAACTAACCTTTCCTGAATTACTATTTCGCTACATGTCTATTTTTGATCTCTGCCAAAATTGCATTAGCAAACTTTTGATTAACCTTGACATATTCCTCCCAATCTTCTTGTCTAAAAATTGGTCTGTTATGGGCAATATGACAAAGAGGCCAAAGCCCTTCATTGGAAAAACCATAGTAATAACCTGTTTCTTCTTCTTCGGTTAGCCAAACACGCTTTAGAGTATATTTTGGCTCATCTGGTGGAACTTGAATTTTATTAAATCTATCAACCACTAATTTATCTGCATCCCCACTTCCGCTGGCAATCCACATTCCACCACAAGCTTGCATTACAGGCTCAATGGCAGTTGCCATACCGCTGGCTGGGAAATAATAGCTAATCTTTCCGCCATCTTTTGTATGAATATAAGGTTCGCGGTTGGAAACCATAAAAATAGTTCTACCTTTTAAGATGTCTTTTATAAACTCCTTTAATCTTTCTGCCGTCCACGGTGAATCCAGCTTTTCTAACCTCATTCTAGCCTCTTCACTTGCTGAAAGCCTGGCTTCTTGTAAGCTACTTTTAATACTTGAGATCTCTTTAACTAAGGGCCGGAAGAAAAAAGAATTACTTAAGCCTTTTGACAATTGCTCTGTTCCTCCTATTCTGGCAAGCCTTAATGTTTCAACTAAACCTTTAATCGGTTCAAAGATAATCCAACGTATCAAAAGGAGTACAGCAAAAGAGAATAATGAAGCCTGGATAAGTAATCTAATAAGATTATTCTTCCAGATTTCATTTAAGCGATCATCAATATAACCAGCATTTTGTACAACCATTAATGCTCCGACCACATTTTTATCCTTATCATGTAGCGGTATTGCCAAGGCATAGACTTTCCGATCATTGATCGTTTCGAAATCTCCATTGGCTTTATCGGCATCCATAGAGTTGGAAACTATCTCAAGTGCTGCAGAAGATGCCTCAGGAATAGTGGAAGAAAGCGCAATAACAGTGTTTTTATTATCATAAACACCTAACCCCGCAAATCTTTTCTCATCTGCAAATTTTTCTACTACATTTTGCAAATACTTATCTGATTTGTTTATAAAATTCGGCTCGACAGATTCCTTCAAGCTTTGAGCAAGAAGCGTGGAACGGTATTCAAGATCAGACTTAAGCCTTTGTTCTTCTTTCTCAACTTGAGTAATTGTAAAAGAAACTACAACAAGACTAATTATTGTTACGATTACCAAAAGTGCTGCGAGAACTTGCTTCATGTTGTTATATTCTACATTTAAATTGAAGTTATTTCAAAAATAGTGCCTAACGAAACGGTGTTTTTGACTTTACAGGAAAGTACAGAAGAAATACCAGAAGCTCTTGAATGCATCATCCTGCCAAGCTCATCTCTTTCAACAATTAGTCTTTCATACCAATGCTTAGGAGGCACAAATTCAAACTCAAATTCTAAGTATGGGACGGTGTAATGCGGGTTGCTACTTTTAAAGACATTGTGAAATTATACCAATATTTTGGTTAAGATTGTTCTTATTGACGTAAAGGAGTAAATTTGGAACATTGTTCTTTATTCTCTGGTTTAGAGCAGTAAGTTTGACACTCTTTATCTGATTTACATCCCCCAGGTCCACCTTGGCTGGGACAAAATCCATCTTCAGTACCATTTCTTGGATCCACGTTTTCATTCACTTCGCCACCACCTCCCTTGACTTTCTCACATTCAGCTCGATTCTCTGGTTTGGCACAATACGCCTCGCACTCTTCTTTACCCTTGCATCCTCCAGGTCCACCTTCACCCATAGGTGCTTCTTTAGCCACTGGTTTCATTTTTCCAGTAACTATCTTAAAAACAAAAGAATAGTATTCAGGAATATTCTCTAACCATCTAATAATTGATACACTCTGCCCATTGTTTAAAACGGACTCAGATATATTTTTATCTGGAGTAAGTTTTGGAGTTGGCTGCCACCTACTGTAAAAATCCTTAAGAAGCTGTGCAGATGGTGTTCCACGAATTCTACCAACCCCAGTCCAACCCATAAAGGTGAAGCCAATAGCTCCCTTTGCTTCTTTTTCAAAAATGTCTATACCCTCTTTATAGGTATCTTCCATCGGGGCCCTAGACTGCACCACTCCTAACCAATTTTCCTGATCAATAGGACGGTAAACCAAAAACTCCGATTCAAACCACGGTACATTGTCCCGAGCAGAAACGAAATTAGCAGCTTCCACTTTTGGTTGCATATTCTCCTTGGTCCTCACTCCGGTAAATCCATTCCCCACCCCAAACAAATCTGCTCCTTTCATTGATTCTCGTTTGAAATTATTCCAGTCGCTCACTGCACCATTTTTTATTACTATTTTGCCATGATAAATTTGTCTGACTTTGGGTAATAAATCTTCATAGAACCTTTTTTCATTCTCAACTATCTCATCTATACTATATCCATTAGAAATTAAAAGATGGTTGTATTCATTTAAAGGAGCAAAATATTCTGCACCATAATCTTCAGCTATCTTTGCTAGTTCTAAAGCTACCCTTTTAAATTCTGGTTCAACTTTAGCTAAATCAAAGTTTTGTCTCCCAATATTAAAAACAGATGGGTAATCTGGTATTAAAATCGTGGCAAAACCTAACTTTTTTGCCAAAAGTATTATCCATGCCAGTATTCTTTTACCTTCCTCCGGAGAAGTAATTAGAGGAAATCCTAAAGGACTAAACCCTGGCAAAAATTGGGTTGCTTTGTAGTCTGATATACGATATTCACCAATCACCCAAAAGGTATTAACCCCTAAATCTGCTAGTTCATCACTATAATACAATAAGTCAACAGTATTGCTTATATGGCCAGGGTCAAAGATTGCTTTGAGCGAAGTTGGGTAACGCCGTGTTAAATCAGTACTTTTTCTAAAATCCTGCAGTTCGCTTGATGTAGGAACCTCAAAGCCCATGTATTTCATTCCTTGTTGATTTTGTACCCAAGGCTCACTGTTTTTATCAATAAATTCTTTTCTTTCCTCAAAAGTTTTGGGAAATTCTCCCGCAGTTTCCCTTTTTATATTAGGAAGAATAATTGTTGAAACAAAAAGCGGAATACCGATAAGCATTAAGGCAATTACTGCTAAAGCAATAAGAAGCAAAAAATGTGCAAATCCTTTAGAGGTGGGCATTAATTACATCATAGATCAGCCTAGAATTTTGTCAATAGATAACAATAAATTCAGAAACAACTATCACCGTATAAAAATTAGTAAATTTAGTAATATATACTTTCAAACATAGAATAAATTATTCTTCCCAACCTATCAATTTGAATTATTATTCTCCCATATCCTGATACACCCTTGCATATACTCTCAGTTTCAGGGTAAACTACTTACTTATATCTTTATAAAATTGTCCTGGGAGGAATCTTTACTTTAAAACTTTTCTTTAAAAGAATAGTAAGATACTTAAGGAATTTTTTATCTAAGGATGCAAACAAAAAATCTTCCACCAAATGACTCCCTACCAAGTTCATTTCGCGATCCCAGTGGGATAGTATTTGAAAAAAACGGAATCATATATCGCAAGGTACACCCATCCTATCAGGATAATTATAATCTATTGCTTAGTTCTGGACTTTATGAAGCTTTAATAAGAGATAATCTGTTGATTCCTCATGAAGAAGTTAAATTTAAGCTTATTGGCAAAAACAAGAACTTGTTCATTAAACCTGAAATTATTCCATTCATCTCATATCCTTACGAATAGAGCTTCAGTCAGTTAAAACATGCAGCACTGCTGACTTTGCAAATTCAAAAAATAGCACTGGAGTTTGGCATGTCCTTAAAAGACAGTAGCGCTTATAATATTCAATTTTTTAAAGGGAAACCTATTTTTATTGATACGCTCTCATTTGAAAAATATAAGGAAGGACAACCCTGGATAGCTTATAAACAGTTCTGCCAGCATTTCCTTGCTCCATTGTCGTTGATGAGCTACACAGATATCAGGTTAAATCAGTTAAACCGTATCTACATTGATGGAATACCTTTAGATTTGACAAGTTCCTTACTCTCTGTAAATACTTATTTTAATTTTTCGCTGCTTACTCATATTCATCTGCATGCTAAAGGGGAAAAACGCTATTCAAATCATCAAAAAAATTTAAAATTTAAAAACTTAAAAGTAAACAAAATATCTTTACTTGGACTAATCGACAATTTGGAATCAGCAGTAAAGAGTCTAAATTATAAATTTGCAGGATCCCCGTGGGGAAATTATTACTCTGACACCAACTATTCTAAACAAGGTTTTGAGCACAAAAAGCAAATAATAGAGAGGTTCCTGAAAGAAGTTAAACCCAAAACAGCTTGGGATTTAGGCGCAAATACAGGTGTATTTAGCCGTATAGCAAGTAATCTGAGAATAACTACAATATCATTCGATAATGATCCTGAGGCAGTTGAGAAAAATTACCTACAATGTCTTAGAGATAAAGAATCTAATATTTTACCTCTAATCTTAGATTTAACGAATCCCAGCCCGGGTATCGGCTGGGAGAACAAAGAAAGACTATCATTAGAGGAGCGGGGACCAACTGATACAATTTTAGCTCTAGCATTAATTCATCATCTGGCAATCTCCAATCATCTTCCGTTAAATAGAATCGTGCAATTCTTTAAAAATATGTGCGAGTCGGCAGTTATAGAGTTTGTTCCGAAAAGCGATTCCAATGTAAAAAGAATGCTTTCCACCAGATCAGATATCTTCCAGGATTATACTGAAGAAAATTTTATGAGAGAATTTGAAAAATCATTTATTATTAAACAAGCAGTGAAGATCAAAGACTCACAAAGAACTCTGTTTTTAATGCAAAAGAGATAGTATATTGCTGAAATGGGAAAATTATTCTACCAGAAATTGATAAACTTATTCTATCTGCATCCCCTATTACTCGCAATTTTCCCTATTTTGGCATTTTATAACAGCAATATTAACAAGATAAGATTTACCAGAATTGTAGAAACGTTAGAAATCAGTGTAGGACTGACTATTGGAATATGGTTATTACTCT
>CAZYBP010000065.1:3521-5150 GCA_964645555.1 uncultured Gammaproteobacteria bacterium | reverse complement strand
AAACTTGCTTTCTTTTTAGATACTCTGGTTTTTGTAGCTTTTCTTGGCATTTTTGGAGGCAGTGATGCAGACAGAATTTACAAGTTCTTTTTATTCTAAAGTCACTTAATTGTCAAGGGGGGAAAAGTGCGGGCTCGCAATTAAAAATTTTGAACACTTATACAAAAGCATTTTGTACCAATACAAAACATTGCGGCAATTAGGCGTTAACTGCTAAGATCAAATTATGGGAAAACAGAAACTGTATTGTTATGTTGATGAAACCGGTCAAGATACTCAAGGAGAGTTATTCATTGTTTCTGTTGTAGTGGCGAAGAATGATCGGGAAGAAATTCCCAGTCATTGGAAAAGTTTGAGCAGGAAACGGGTAAAGGAAAAACAAAATGGATACGGACTAAAAACGAATTCAGGATTGCCTATTTAGAGCGGATATTAAAAAGTAAATTGTTTAATAAGAAAATTTATTACTCATTATCCAAAGATACTAAATCTTATAAGGAACTCACTCTTATTACCGTTGCTTCTGCAATTACAGCAGTAAAAAATCAGGAAGATTACCAAGCTTTAGTATTTATTGATGGGTTATCTAAATCAGAAATACCCAAAGTTGGTTCATCTTTAAGAAGGATAGGTATACATACAGAAAAGGTAAGAGGGATTAAAGATGAAAATGACGCCATTATTCGGCTTGCAGATGCTATATCGGGATTAATTAGGGAACAATATCGGGGTATTACATATGCAAAGAAACTTTGTAAGACAGGGGAAGAAAATAAAACGTTAACAAAGGTTTAAGCCAAGAAAAAACCCACATAGCCTTTCGGTTAGAGGTGGGAACAACCTAGTGATTTCTCACACCCGCCAATACTGGTAGTATTCGGTTGCGATTTAAGTATATTATACCACAAATATGTGCATATCAAAATTAGGGTTCAAAAAACAGATCTTCAAGCGAGAATTGCGGGACCGACGGGACTCGAACCCGCGACCTCGTCCGTGACAGGGACGCGCTCTAAACCAACTGAGCTACGATCCCAAACATCTAATACCTTCTTCTAACTTCAATCTTTTCCTAGTCAAATGAAGTATAGATTTATTTGGGTATAAAAATCTATACAATTTTATAACATTCTTGCCTGAGTAAGCAAGTGAGAAGGCGTTGCTATAATAAGAAAGTGATCCCGGACCTATTTGATATAGGTTTTCTATAGTTGTTCTCATGGTTTCTAGGAAACGTTTACTTCCGCACCGAATACAAAAATGTAGATGCTTAGCATAGCCATTTCTATTTCCTCTCTTTGATAATTTAAAGTAAGCATTACCGTCTCCGTCAAAATAACCTCTTATGAAATGGTTAACAAAGTTGTTAGGCACTGTTGGGAAGACTAAACTTAAGCTTTTGGCAGGAGTTAATCCTAACTCTAGGAATTTGTTGAATACTATTTTACTACCTATCTGTATAGTATAACGGAGTTTCCAGTTTAGGTGTTTAGATTGATAAATTTCAATACAATTAGAAACTCGTAAGATTTTTTTAACTTTCTGGATTAATTCTAAGTCGCAAGATGTGGAAGCTATATAACATCCGCCTCTAGGGTTTTTATACATAGAGCCGTCGGCTGCAAAGTA
>CAZYBP010000065.1:0-3511 GCA_964645555.1 uncultured Gammaproteobacteria bacterium | reverse complement strand
ACTACGGTCCCAGTTTTTATACCAGTCTCCAAAATAGCCCTTTTTCTTTATAGATGAGGAACTTTATTATTTGGATATATGAAACTGTACAATTTTATAACATTCTTGCCTGAGTAAGCAATGGTTGTTTTCATATCTTCCCTCGGGGGTATTAAAAGATTAAATAAAACTGCATACGTTGTTAATAAGTGATATATTACGATTAGTATGGAAATCTCCAACGCTGGGGTAGCCAAGATCCTCCATAATGTAGCTGCTGCTTATCAAATTAAAAAGATCGGGAATATTTTTCAAATCCGGGCTTATGAGGGTGCTGCTGATGCCATTGAGCACTCCACTTCTGAAGTAAAAGACCTTTGGGAAGAAAAAAGACTAGCTGAAATTCCCGGTGTCGGGGAAAAAATAAAAGAGTACTTAATAGAACTTTTTCAAACGGGTAAAGTTAAGCATTTTGAAGCAGTACTGAAAAATATTCCTGAAGTTATTTTTGAGCTTTTGGATGTTCCTGGGATAGGTCCTCAGACCGCCTACAAGCTGTCAAATTTGGGTATTCACGATTTAAATGACCTTAGAGTAAAGATTAAATCAGGAGAGCTGGTAAAGAAAGGATTTTCTGCAAAGATAGCAGAAAAGATTTTATTAGGCCTAAAAGAAACATCAAAGAGGAATAAGAGGATACTCTTACCATACGCTTCTGAGCAGGCAAAGAGAGTTATTGAGTATTTAAAAAAGAGTCCTGATGTAATTGATGCCCATCCTTTAGGCTCACTACGCAGAATGGTGGCTACAGTAGGGGATTTAGATTTCTCTGTGAGTTCTAACAACCCAAAAAGGGTAGTAGAGTATTTTGCCAAGATGCCCGGAGTGTCAAGAATTGTAGGTAAAGGTGAGAATCAAGCTACGGTTATTTTAGCAACTGGTTTACAGCTTGATCTATTGGTTGGGGATCCAAGCTCATATGGAGCGTTACTGCAGCATTTTTCAGGTTCTAAACACCACAATATACATTTAAGAACAATTGCTGAGAAAAAAGGATTGTCTTTGTCCGAATACGGAGTAAGAACAAGCAAGAATGAAAAACTTATAGAAACGAAAACAGAAGAGGAATTTTATAAATTGTTAGGAATGCAAGTACCTCCACCTGAGCTCAGGGAAGACCAAGGCGAAATAGAAATTGCACTAACACACAAACTGCCAAGGTTAGTTGAATTACAAGATATAAAAGGTGACTTACATACTCATTCAAACTATCCTTTTGAACATCCTTCACATGGGCCAGGTGTAGATTTAATTGAAAGCATTATAAAAGCAGCTGAAAGTTTAGGCTATCAATTTATTGGGGTATCGGATCATCCTCCTGGTCAAGGATCTGTTAGTCAGGATGGGATAGTTAAAGCTATAGAGAAGAGGACAAAAGTTATTCAATCTCTAAAACAGAGGACAAAAAGTATTCGAGTACTTAATGGTCTCGAAATAGATATACTCCCAGATGGCAGTTTAAGTGTACCTGATGAAGCTTTAAAAACTCTAGATTATTGTATAGCTGGAATTCATTCTGGTCATCGAGGTTCCAAGGATGTTATCACCAAAAGACTGCTTTCTGCTTTAGCAAGTCCGCATGTAGATGCTATTTCTCATCCTACTAATAGATTACTTAATGAACGGGAATCTTCCCAAGCAGACTGGGAAGCAATTTTTAAATTCTGTGCCAAAAATAATAAGTTACTGGAAATAAATGGATATCCAAACAGGTTAGATTTAAGAGATGATTTGGTTAGGCAAGCTTTAAAATATGGAGTTAAATTTTTGATTAACACTGATGCTCATCAGGTTAGTCAAATGGATAACATGTTGTATGGGGTAGCTGTTGCCAGGCGGGGTTGGGTTACAAAAGAGGATGTAGTTAACGCTTGGGACTGGAAAAATTTTGCAAAATGGTTTAAGATATAAAAAATGGATCCAATATTGTGGGTAGTAATAGGAACAATAGTCGTAACTTTACTTTGGGTACTAGGTACCTATAATGGTTTAATTACCCTCCGCAACCGCGTCCGGGAAGCCTGGTCACAAATTGACGTTCAGCTCAAAAGACGTTCCTCCTTAATTCCTAATTTGGTAGAGGCTGTTAAAGGCTATGCCAAACACGAAAAGTCTGTTTTTGAGAATGTTACCAAAGCCAGATCAGCTCTTTTAGGGGCTAAATCACCTGGTGAGAAGGCAGCAGCCAATGATGTATTATCCGGAGCTTTAAAATCTCTTTTTGCTGTAGCTGAAGCTTATCCTAATTTGCGGGCTTCTGAGAATTTTAAGCAACTTCAGGATGAATTATCTGATACAGAAACCAAAGTGGCAGCTTCCAGGCAATTTTATAATACTAATGTTTTAGATTTAAATAACACCATTGAGACATTCCCCTCAAATTTGATAGCCAATATGTTTAACTTCCAGAAAGAATCCTTCTTTGAAGCTTCTGAAGAAGACAAAAAAGACATCCAAGTAAAATTCTAATATGGCAATGGTTAATACTGCTTGGGATCAGGTTTCCGGCAATATCTTCAAGACTTGGTTAATTATGTTTTTCTTTACCCTTTTTACTGTTGTGGTTGTCTATATCTTAGCCAGAGGTTTAGGCTTTGGGGACGTTGGCGGAGTAGGTATAGTAGGCATGGCTTTAATTGTGGCAGGAATTATGAATTTTGTTTCATACTACTTTTCTGACAAAATTGTTTTGGGAATTTCCGGCGCCAAACCTATTAAAAAAGAAAATAATCCCCAAATTTACCGTTTAGTAGAAAATCTTTGTATTGCCCGCGGTTTACCAACTCCTAAAATTTATGTTTTAGAAGACAGCGCCACCAATGCTTTTGCAACAGGCAGGGATCCTAAACATGCAGCTATTGCTTTTACTTCCGGAATTTTACAAAAACTAAATAAACAAGAATTGGAAGGGGTGGCTGCACATGAACTGTCTCATGTAGGAAACAGGGACACCCTTTTGATGAGCGTAGTGGCTATTTTGGTTGGAACAATTGCCCTGCTGTCTGATTGGTTCATGAGGGCTATGTGGTTTGGAGGAAGAGATAGGGATAGGGAAGATAGGGGCGGAGGAATTTTTGTCATTATTGCCATTGTAGCAGCTATTTTAGCCCCAATTGTGGCAACGTTAATACAACTGGCAGTTTCCCGCCGCCGCGAGCTTTTAGCTGATGCCTCCGGAATCTTAATAACCCGTTATCCGGAAGGTTTAATTAGTGCTTTGCAAAAGATTTCCTCGGACAAGGAACCGCTGGAAGCAGCAAATCGTGGTACAGCCCATATGTATATTTCAAATCCATTAAAAGGACAGCAAGCCTTAGGCTGGTTTGCCGGGCTTTTTAATACCCACCCACCAATCGAAGTCCGTATTAAAGCTCTCCGCGAAATGGAAGGGAAAGTTTAATTTACTTGTTGACAGCATTGTACATACTCTTGTACAATTTTTAATATGACAAATATAGTTTCAATTTCAGAT
>CAZYBP010000064.1:0-5156 GCA_964645555.1 uncultured Gammaproteobacteria bacterium | reverse complement strand
TACAAATTATTTACACCAGAAAGGAGTGGTGTACGGTATCTAGGGTTCCAGTACAATAATTTGATCATTTTATGGTAAACTATTAGGCTAATGGGAAATGATGTAATTACCATTGATGGTCCGACATCTAGTGGCAAAAATAGTGTCGGTTTTTTATTGGCCAAAAAGTTAGGTTATCAATACATTGATACGGGAATGATTTATAGGGCTGGAACCTATTTAGTTTTGCAAAATAACATTAGTTTAGATAATGAGGAAGATATAGTTAATACTTTTGAATCGTTAAAACTGGAGATCAAATCCGATAATGGGGGTTTGAGAATTATTAACAATGGTGACGATTTAACAGATAAGCTACATTTACCCGAGGTAACAAAAAATGTTTCTACCGTAGCTGCAATTTCGGAAGTAAGGCAAATAACGAGGGTAATTCAAAGACAGCTAGGGGAGTCTAAAAATACAGTTATGACCGGTAGGGATATCGGCTCGGAAATTTTCCCAAATGCCAGACACAAATTCTTTCTGACTGCATCTGCCGAGGTTAGGGCCAAAAGAAGATTTGAACAATTAGTAAAACAAGATCCTAGTGTCACTTATGATATGGTTTATAATTCAATGCTGGAACGTGATAAAAAAGATTCTACCAGAGAGGTTTCGCCGCTGAGAATACCAGAGGGTGCGATTGTGATTGATAATTCCAACCTTGATGTGGAGCAGACAGTAGAAGAAATACTAAAATATATTAAAGGCTATGCATAAGCTGGTGACACTGAGTAATGGTTTAACATTAATAACCATAGATCTGCCGCGTTTAGAATCTGTAACGACCCTGGTAGCAGTAGGAGCCGGATCAAGATATGAGACTAAAAAAATAAACGGTATCTCCCATTTTTTGGAGCACATGTTTTTTAAAGGATCTAAAAAATATCCTAGTGCAGAATTAATTGCTACTTTAGTTGATGGAGTTGGAGCAGTAAATAATGCTGCAACCACAAAGGAATTTACTCATTATTGGATTAAATCCTCCAGTAAACATGTAGAGCTTTCATTAGATATTCTGTCCTCAATGATTAGGGAGTCTTTGTTATCCAAAGAAGAAATTGAAAGAGAAAAAGGAGTAATTGTAGAAGAACTTCGGATGTATAAGGATTTACCCCAAAGGTATGTCTGGGATTTATATGAGATGTTACAGTTTGGGGATCAACCTTTGGGTTGGGATATAGGTGGAGATGAAAAAACTGTCAATTCTATCACTCAACAAAACCTATTTTCTTATATGGATAGTCTATATTCTCCTAAAAATATGGTACTAGTTCTAGCAGGTAAATTACCTCAAAACTTACATATTTTAATAGAAAGATATTTTAGTGATTTACCAAAAAGATCAAAATTTCCTTTTAAGTCTTATGTAAAAGAAAAACAATCTAAACCAAGGGTGGGTTTGTACTATAAAAAAACTGATCAAGCAAATATTGTTTTAGGTGTAGAGGGGTATGATCGATTTGATAAAAACAGATTTGCCGCCAGAGTTTTAGCTACGATTTTGGGAGAGGGGATGTCCTCGCGTTTATTTCTTCAAGTTAGAGAAAGAAGGGGGTTAGCTTATCATATTAGTAGTGATCATAGTTCCTTTGTAGATACTGGTATGTTTACTGTTGATGCAGGTATTAAATTAGAAAAAGTTGAAGAAGGGTTAAAAGTTATAAGGCAAGAGTTAGAAAGGGTTACAGTTGAAAAAGTTACACCTGGAGAACTAAAAAAAGCTAAAGAAATGATCAGAGGCCGTTTGGCTATCAGAGCTGAATCAACCAATTTCTTGGCAGAATACTTTGGGGTAAATTTTGTTCTAGATAGAAAAATACAAACCTTTGAGCAATTTCTAAAACAGATAGATGACCTTACAGAGCAGGATGTTATAATGGTGGCAAAGGATTTGATTAGAGCTGAAAAGTTTAATTTACAAATTATTGGACCCTTTAAGGACCCTGCCCCATTTACTAAATTATTAAAAGCATGAACATATTTGATTCTGCGTTGACGCAGCTAAAAACTTCTGCCAAATATATTAAGTTGCCTGAAGGATTATTAGAGAGATTACAGCAACCCGAAAGAACACTGCAGGTTAATTTTCCTCTCCGAAAAGATAGCGGTAAAATCGAGATAATGAAAGGTTATAGAGTTCAATACAACAATACCCTAGGTCCTTATAAAGGGGGCTTACGTTTTCATCCAAAAGTAGAGATGGATGAAGTTAAATCACTTGCCTTTTGGATGATGATTAAAAATGCTGTGGTTAATGTGCCTTTCGGCGGTGGTAAAGGTGGTATAGAAGTTGACCCCAAAAAATTATCAGAAAAAGAATTAGAAAATTTATCCAGGGGATTTGCCAAAGTCTTGGCTCCAAATATAGGGCCTGATGTAGATGTACCAGCTCCTGATGTTAATACAAATGCCAGGATAATGAATTGGATGGTTGATGAATACATAAGAATTCAAAGTTCAAAGGTGAAAGTTAAAAGTGAAAAAGCTAAATTAAAAGCTGTAATGACAGGTAAATCAATTCAGAATGGTGGATCAGAAGGTAGAGAAGAAGCTACCGGCCTAGGAGGTTTTTATGTTTTACAGTCATTGGTTAAGAAACTTAATTTAAATAATAAGCATCTAACTATAGCAGTACAAGGATTTGGTAATGTAGGAGCACATATTGCAAGGTTAACCTTTGAAAATGAGTTTAAAGTTGTGGCAGTTAGTGATTCAAAAGGAGGTATGTATTACGAAGGAGGTTTAGATATTAAACAGGTGACTGAGGCTAAAAGGAAAGGTGGTAGGATTTCTGATCTAAAAGTGGGTAAAGGTATTTCAAATGAACGGTTACTAGAGCTTCCTGTTGACATATTAATTCCTGCCGCATTGGAAAATGTAATTACCAAAGATAATGTTAGAAAAATCAAAGCAAAGATTGTTTTTGAAATGGCAAATGGTCCTGTTACAGCGCAAGCAGATCAGATTCTAAACAAAAGAGGGATAACTGTCGTGCCGGATGTTTTAGCAAATTCCGGTGGGGTAACTGTTTCATATTTTGAGTGGCTACAAAATATGACAAATAAAAAATGGAGTCTAGAAAAAGTGAACAGTCAGCTTAAGGAGAAAATGGAAACTGCTTTTGCAAGCGTTTGGCAGATTGCTCAGGAGAAAAGGGTAAATTTGAGAATAGCTGCTTATATCTTAGCTTTAAAAACAATTGCCTCAAAAACTCAGTAACTTCTTAGATACTTTACTACTTTACCTTTGATGGCCCAAGAGATATAAATTGCAAGCCACGCTACCAAAAATCCTCCGATAATATCTAAAGGATAGTGTACTCCGACGTAGACTCTAGACGAGCCTACCAAAAGCGCTAAAGCTAAAAGTAAAGGACCTAATTTGGATTTGTAATAAATGAAAGCAAAAGCAATGACCGACATAATTGAGGTATGTATGGAAGGGAAAGCCGGATCAGCGCTATGGTAGATTAAAGGTTTAATATCTAAAGTTACAAATGGTCGGGGTTCAATATAGAAGAGCCTAATTAACATAACTAAAAGTAGACATATCCCTAACCCAAAGATGGAAAGCAAAATTGCCTTTTTTTCTCTAATCCCCATTTTGATTGCCATAGCAAAAGCAAATACCAGTGCAAAATAAATTAAATATTTTGCTGCAAATATCATCAAGTTATCCAATATCTGCGATTTACCCGCCAAATCAAAAATAAATAGAAATGCTGCGATATTATCCATTAAATTGTAAAATAGGGAATAAAGATAATAAGTCCTACAACTGCAGCTGTAACTGAGGCAACTAGTGCTGCTGCGGCAGAAATATCTTTTGCCAGTTTTGCTCCCGGGTGAATTTGGTCTGTAAATTCATTAACCACTTTTTCAATAGCTGTATTAGTCAGCTCCACAGTAATAACAAAACCAATTACTAAGATAATGATAATCCAATCGATAGTTGAAAGCTTTAGATATATAGATATAAGGATAGCAACTAGTCCTGTTAGTAGATGAAATTTTAAATTAGGTTCTTCTTTTAAAGCTGCAACTAAACCTTCAAAAGCATATTTAAAAGAGAGGATATGAAATCTTTTGGGATTCATCTTTCTAGTATATCATGAGGTTCACTATATTAGCATGGCTAGGTTCTTGACTTTAGGTTCAAAAATAGTTATATTAGGCTATGGGGAAGCGTAAGATTACTCAGTTTACAAATAGTGACACTTTAAACGAGAAGTGCGGCATATTCGGGGTAATAGGAGCGGGTTTTGAGGCTGCCCGTTTAGTTCATCCAGGGCTTTGGGCACTCCAACATAGGGGCCAGGAATCTTCAGGAATTGCATCTTCAGATGGCAAAAGAGTTTATCTTCATAAAGGTATGGGTTTGGTTTCTCATGTATTTGAAGAAAGAGATCTAAAGATGCTGAAAGGTTTTTTGGCAATTGGCCATAACCGCTATTCTACTTCAGGTGATTCAACAGGATTACATGCTCAGCCAATTTTGGAAAAAATTACGGCTAGTCAATCAATTGCCCTAGTTCATAATGGTAATCTGCCTTTAACTAAAAAATTAGAAAGGTTCTTAAGAGAGAAAAAATTTTCCACTAAAGATTTAAACGACTCGGAGATGGTAACAAAAGCGATCGCTGCCTGTATGAAAGACGGTTTATCAGTTGATGAAGCAATAAAAACTGCCTACCCGTTATTTACCGGTGTATTTTGTTTGTTGGTGATGGATAAAAGTAAAATGGTGGCTGTTAGAGACAGTTTCGGCATTAGGCCTCTTTGTTTAGGTAAATTAAATGGAGGTTTTGTGGTTGCTTCAGAAACTTGCGCTCTGGATATTATCGGTGCAAAATTTATTCGCGAAGTTAAACCAGGTGAGATGATTATTATAAATTCTCAAGGCTTAAAGAGTGTCCAAATAGAAAAGGGCAATCAAAAATTAGATGTTTTTGAATATGTCTACTTTGCCAGACCGGATAGTGTGATTTTAGGTAAAACCGTTGATCAAGTCAGGCAGAATTTAGGAAGAGAATTGGCAAAAGAAGTCAATATAAAAGCAGATATAGTGGTTCCTGTTCCTGATTCAGCTATTCCTGCTGCAATCGGTTTTTCGAA
>CAZYBP010000063.1:0-5329 GCA_964645555.1 uncultured Gammaproteobacteria bacterium | reverse complement strand
CCCCCGACATCTTCGATGTAAACGAAGCGCTCTACCACTGAGCTAAGTACCCTTGGCACCAAGTCAAACTTGGTGCCGGGAACAGGACTTGAACCTGCACAGCCTTACGGCCATAACGACCTCAACGTTACGCGTATACCAATTTCGCCATCCCGGCTTATCTGCTCATTATATCTAATACTCACCTAATTTTAAAACCTTACTGAATTTATAAGGAAAATCTCAGGCAATCTGCTTTTTAAGCTGTAATTTACCTTTAGTTGTTTTGAGAAATTTTTCCCTTTTAATTGCTTGTAATTTCTCCCTATATGCTTCATAGTAAATCAACTCCAAAGGCCTTCTGTCCCTTGTGGATTGCACACTCCCTGAATTATGTTCCTGCAATCTTCTTCTTAAATCACCACTAAACCCTGTATAATATTTTCCATCTTTAATACTTTTTAAGATGTAAATGTAATACATTCTTTAATACTTTTTAAGATGTAAATGTAATACATTTTGTTGTCCTGTCATTCGTTTAGTTCAGTTTGTTTAACTACACTGAAATGCACTTCGACAGGACTGATATCCGTTTTATTGTTTAGCTGTGCGTGCACTGGTGAAGTGCAACTTAACGAAGCGTAGCGAGTTAAGATAAACGGATATCAGTGCCGAGGAGAGGATTTGAACCTCCACGAGCTTGCGCTCACAGCCTTCTGAGGGCTGCGTGTATACCATTTCACCACCTCGGCTCTCTGGCAACTATTTTACCATGAAATGTTATAATATCTCCCAAATGGCATCGGCAAATAAAAAATACCCTTACCAACAAAATATTGTTACCTTTGGTGGAGGCACAGGGCACTTTTCTTTACTAAGAGGTTTAGTTGAACTAAACCAGCCGGAATTAATCAGTGCAGTGGTAGGCACCTGGGACAGCGGCGGTTCTTCCGGCAGGCTCAGAACAGAACTGGGTATTTTACCTCCAGGCGACTTCAGACAATGCTTGCTAGCTTTAATGGAAGATCCCAAACAACGACAAGTTGCTCAAAAATTATTTGATGACAGATTAGAAGAAGTAGCTGGACCATTAAAAGGTCATAGCTTAGGCAATTTGATTACAGCCAGACTTGAGCATATTTATAAAGGAGCTGATAGGGGAACAGAGGCAGAAAGATTACTTTTTAGAATACGGGCTAAAGTTTTACCTGTCAGCCTTACTGAATTGAATTTAATAGCCAAACTTGAATCAGGCCAGGAAATTGAAGGGGAAACAAATATAGATTTAAGAGGCGAGAAGAAAAACTACAACCCTAAACACAAAATCATGAGGGTATATTTTGATACTAATGCCGATCCTAATCCGGATGTAATTGCAGCTATCCAACAAGCAGATAAGATTGTCTTTTCTGCGGGTGACTTATATACCTCAATCCTGCCTCATCTTTTGGTTGGAGGAGTTAAAGAAGCAATTATTGCTTCAAAAGCCAAGGTAGTTTTGATACTCAATCTGATGACCAAAAGAGGTGAGACGGATTATTTTAAGGCCTCGGATTATTTGAAGGTCTTTATATCCTATTTGGAAGATAAAGAGAGGATCGATTATGTGATTGCCAATTCAAACGGTTTAGGAAAAGAGGTCCTAAACATTTATGAAAAGGAAAATCAGGAACCTGTAGCAATAGACGAACAAGTTTGCAAAGAGATTGCTCCAAAAATAAAATTTGTTAAAGATTTACTTGGCGTTTATCATATCAGGGAACATCTCTTCCGCCATGACCCGGAAAAACTTGCAAAAGCCATTTTGCAACTTATTTAGCCTCAAAGTATTGACTCCGATTTAATCGGGGTTGACAAAATACAAGATTTCTAGTTAGTATGGAAGCGCTAAAATTTTGCAGATGGACAACCTTAAACCTCAATTTAATGTGTGGTTAATAACAGGGTGGTTTGGAGCTACTATTACTTCCTTAATGTTCGCCTCTTTTTTTACAATTTATCTTTCAACAACCAAAGTAGTAAAACCCGTCGGCCAAAGCTTTAGAGTTTATGCCGCCTTACCTCAGACAAACACTCAAGTCTTTGATGAAATAGAAAAGATTGATGCCAGAACCAAAATAATAGAAGACTTTTTAACTGATTATAAATCACCTCTGGCAAAATACAGCAATACTTTCGTCACTGTAGCAGACAAATATAATTTGGATTACAGACTACTGCCGGCAATTGCCATGCAGGAGTCAAACGGCGGACTCAAAATTATCAATAATTCTTTTAATCCCTTTGGTTATGGCATATACGGTAACATGAAGTTAAAATTTGACTCCTGGGACAAAGCAATCGAGAGAGTAGGCAGAGCTTTGAGGGAGGATTATTTGAATATGGGTTTAACTACCCCGGAAAAAATCATGGCCAAATATACACCTCCATCCCTAGCAAAAGGGGGAGCCTGGGCCAAAGGCGTTAACTCCTTTATGATAGAACTTCGTTAGTTTCTAAAAACCCCATAATATTTGACTTTTTGGGTTAAATTTGTTACTATTTACCACTCAAATCCTGATATCTGTCCCAAAGATAGAGTCAGGATTTTTTAATGCATAAAAGAATCACCATACTTATAAACAAGTTTGTAAGCTCTGATTTCAAACGCCGTTTTCAAGCTTCGCTTATAGTTCTTCTTTTAATCCTTATTCCCTTGCGATCTAGCACTACTGAGGTGTCTGCTCAAGTGGATACAAAAAGGGATCAAATTGAGGAAATTACGGCTAAAAAGCTAGACAAAGAGGCTGAAATCCTACAAAAATACTTAGCCCGATACAATTCACCTTTACAATATCATGCTCAAGATTTTATTGATGCTGCCGAAACCTATAATTTAGATTGGAAAATGTTACCTGCTATTGCCGGGGTTGAATCTACCTTTGGTAAATTTATACCCGGAGGCTACAATGCTTGGGGCTGGGGGGTTTATGGTACCCAAGCAATATATTTTGATTCCTGGAGAGATGCTATTTTTACTATTTCTCAAGGACTTAGAGAAAACTATTTAAATAGAGGCTACACCGAACCATATTCTATGAACAGAATCTATGCAGCTTCACCCCATTGGGGCGCCGGAGTTTCATACTTTATGAATGACTTAGACAAATTTGCAACTCAGTTTAAAGCAGAACAAACAAAAACTCATGCTATGACTTTACCTAAAATTGCTGCTGTTTCAGGTCAATTAATAATCGGAAATTAACGTGTGCTACAATCTCTCCATGCGCACCTTATTCGCTCTTTTAATAGGTAAATTCATTGTCAAAGTTGTAAAAAGTTTAAAGCTTGGCGGAGGCTCTGCTGCTCCGGGTTTATACAGCTTAAAAATAGATCCCAATTTAGTAGAAAAGCTGATCAAACAAGCCCCTCATAATATAGTCATTACTGGTACAAATGGAAAAACTACAACTGCCAGATTAGTGGCTCATCTTGCTACACAGTCAGGGCTAAAAGTTTTAAGAAACCATACCGGTTCCAACCTTGAGCGGGGCATTGCTTCCGCTTTAATTCAAAACTCTTCACTCTTCACTTTGCATTCTTTTGATCTGGGTATTTGGGAATTGGATGAAGCTGCTTTTAATACTGTAGTCCCAAAAATAGAGCCGGATATTATGGTGTTTCTAAATGTTTACAGGGATCAGCTGGATAGATATGGGGAAGTAAACAGTGTAGTGAACAAATGGTGCGAAACTCTAAAAAAGATAGATCCGCAAACCAAGGTTTTGGTTAATGGAGATGATGCAAATACTGCTAAACTAGCGGATTGTTTTAGAGGAAAGGTTCAAAAGTTTGGTTTGCAAAATTACAAGTTAAAGGGAGAGTCTCTGGAAAAAAGGAAGGTAAAATTAGACTTTGAGGCTAAAAATATTAAACTTACTGGCCTAAGTGGTTCAAAATTCGATATTACGATAAGCAAAGCTTACGATCTGACGATCTTAAACGATATACAACATACGTTCCACTTGCCCTTACCAGGTATTTACCATATTTATGACTTTTTAGCTTCATTTGTAGCTGGTATAAATTTAGGATTGAATCCAAAACAGATGATAAATTCTTTAAAAAACTTCTCACCAGCTTTTGGAAGGGTAGAGAAATTACCTTTTGGATATATTTTCCTAATTAAAAATCCAGCTGGAGCAACTCAGGTTTTTGAAACAATAGCTCCACAGCTAAAAAAAGATGACCGCTTGCTATTGGCATTAAATGATAATCTAGCAGATGGAACCGATGTCTCCTGGATCTGGGATGCAGAGTTTGAAAAGTTAAAAGTTAAAAGTCAAAAGTTAAAAGTTATCTGTAGTGGTAGCAGAGCTTATGATTTGGCAGTTAGGCTTAAATATGCTGGGTTTGAAATCAAAGAGGAAAATATTGAGGCCGACATAGAAAAGGCTCTAAAACAAGCTCAAAAGGGCCTAAAAGGGCGTCTTTTTATCCTTCCTACATATACTGCAATGTTAGAACTACAACATATTCTGGCAAAGCAAGGAGTAAAGAAGGATTACTGGAAGGAAGAAGAATAATCTTATGAAGATAACAATTGGCTACCTCTACGGTGATTTAATGAATATCTATGGAGATACAGGCAATATTATTGCTTTAAAAAAGCGTGCCAACTGGAGAGGTATAGATGTAGTAGTTAAAAACATTTCCATAGGGGATAAATTAACAAAAGGTGAGGTAGATATTTTCTTTTTTGGCGGGGGTCAGGATCAGCAACAAGAATTAGTTGCTACTGATCTTCTAAAAAGTGGTAAGGGAAAAATAATTAAATCAGAGGTGGAACAGGGAGTACCTTTACTTTCTATTTGTGGAGGCTACCAACTTTTAGGAGAATACTACAAACCTCACAAAGGACCCAAACTTGATGGAGTAGGATTATTCCCAGCTTATACTCTAGCAAGTTTTGATCGCATGATTGGTAATCTAGTCATTGATTCAATGTTTGGAAAACTAGTTGGTTTTGAAAACCATTCAGGTAAAACACATCTTAGAAAAGATGCCATTCCTTTTGGCATGGTAATTAAAGGATTTGGAAATAATGGCAAGGATAAAGTAGAAGGATGTATTTATAAAAACGCTATTGGTTGTTACATGCATGGCTCACTCTTACCCAAAAACCCAAAACTTGCTGACTGGCTACTCAAAAAAGCTTTAGAAACAAAGTATGGTAAAAAGGTGGAATTAAAACCTCTAGATGATAGTTTAGAAATTTTAACTCATAACTCATCTATCAAAAGGTTTTCCTAGTAATGAAAAAGTTCAGATACATATGAGACAGTAACGAATTTTGCCGTCTGATTTTAAC
>CAZYBP010000062.1:0-5336 GCA_964645555.1 uncultured Gammaproteobacteria bacterium | reverse complement strand
ACAAATTATTTACACCAGAAAGGAGTGGTGTACGGTATCTAGGGTTCCAGTACATCAATTTGACATAAGTGTGCCGACAAGGTAATCTACCCAGTTGAAAACAATGAAAAAAGATTTCCTTGCAGCACCAATACCTGAAAATGAGAATAAAAGGCTTGAGTCTTTATATGCCTTAGGATTACTGGATACGCCGACTGAAGAGAGGTTTGACCGGATTACGCGTCTTGCTTTATCTTTATTTAATGTTCCTGTTTCCACGGTTACTTTAGTTGATTCTCACCGGGAATGGTTTAAATCTTGTCAGGGTTTGCCAAAAAGAGAGGGTAAAAGAGCAATTTCCTTTTGCGGCCACGCCTTAGTATCAGAGGAGATTTTAATTGTCCCTGATACTAAAAAAGATCCAAGATTTGCCAAAAACCCAATGGTGAGTGGTAAGCCTTATATTAATTTTTACGCCGGAGTGCCCTTAAAGTCAGCAGATGGCCAGAGAGTGGGAGTGTTTTGTATTAAGGATTTTAAACCTAAAAAATTTGATAATCAAAAACAAGCGTTACTTAAAAGCTTGGCCTCATGGGCAGAACTTGAACTTAACATGCATGAGCTAAGTACTGCATTGGAGGCAAGAAGACAAGCAGAACAAAGGATAGTTGAGCTTAACGAAGCCTTAAGACTAATAAATAAAACCATCAGGCATGATATCTTAAATGACTTGACAGTGATGAAGCTGGATTTGGACTTTTATTTAAATAAGAAAAAGGGTATGGAAGTACTTTGGGATGCAGTAAGTATTGTAGAGCGTAGTGTGAATTTTATCCGCAAGATGAGAGATTTAGAATCTGCAGTTTCATATGGCGCCCCACTTAAACCTTATTCAGTTAAAAAAGTTATAAGAGAAGTTTCTAAGCACTTTTTATCCATGAAATTTAAAATTGAGGGGGGAGGCAAAGTACTGGCAGACGAGGCTCTAGTTTCCGTAATAGAAAATATTGTCAGAAATGCCTTAATTCATGGCGGGGCAAATGAAGTGCAGGTAGAAATCAAAAAAGACAAAGAGTCTGTACAAATTTCCTTGTCAGATAAAGGGGTAGGTATACCGAATAAAACTAAGGCCAAACTTTTTACAGAAGGATTTAAATTTGGCAAAACAGGCAATTCGGGTTTAGGTCTTTATATATCCAAAAAAACCATAGAAAGATACGGCGGGCAAATTTGGGTAGAAGACAATAAGCCAAAGGGGACAAAATTTATCATCAAATTACCTAGAGCAAAATAATTATTTCAACTGTATTTCAGCTAGGGTGTTATGTTGATGCAGCCCTCCTTCAGGAACAGATTCAAAGAGTTTGATTGAGGAGATAATCATTGGTATAAACTCTCTATTCATTAATTGCCTTAATTCTTCTGCTGTTTTGTGGGAGATAGTAGTATTGTTTAATTTGGCAATAGTGATATGAGGGGTAAATGGACGGGTGTCCAGAGGTAGATGCAAATCAGCCAAATTATCCGTCAGCCTTTGCTGGATAATAATTAGTTTATCAATCTGGCCGTTTACCCCAAGCCAGAGAACATGAGGATTATGCAGGTTTGGAAAGGCGTTAATGTAACTTGGGGTAATTGAAAAGCGGGAAATTCCTTCAACTGCTTTATTTAAAACCTCTATTAAATGGGTTTTTAAATAGTCCGGTTGTTCACCGATAAAGGCCAAAGTCAGGTGAAGTTTATCCGGATTGGTTAATTTAGCCTGAGGGATTAAATTACTCAAACTCTGTTGAATTTGTTGAATCTGAGCCAAATTCTCATTTGTTATCTCTAAGGCTATAAAAAAGCGCATATCGATAAATCCATTTTAGTTTATCATTTTTCCAATACCCTTGACAAAAAGTTGTAGGGTTGTAATATGGTAAAGCCCACATAAAATATGGCAACGGCTGAAGCTTTAGGAATGCTATCGAGTACTCAAGTTCCACAAGATATTTTCCCTGAAAGATCGATTCTACAACTACCAAATTTAGTAAGGGAGGTTTTGTCAGATGATCAACGAAGAGTTTTCAACAGGATTTTTACCTTAAGCCTCACGGAAGCTCCAATGGAATATTCATCTGATGAGGCTCCGGCATACCTAAATAGAAGATTTGGTATTCCATTAGAGGATTTATACCTTCGTCGTGCGCTCACTGTTGAAGATTTAGTTTTGGGTGCGGCAGCACTATTTAGTCCTTTACGGGCCAAGCGTCCTATCCAGCTTAATTCTGGAGATCAAATTAAAGTTCTTCAAGATAAGAATTTGTCGGCTAACTGCGATTTTTGTCCAGAGAATTTAGAAAACAGAACACCTAAAGGTAGTTTCGGTAGAATAATGAGTGAGCATTCCTATACGGCTGAAAACCCTGGTCCTTATATGGCTCGTCATGGATTAGTCATACCAAGGAATATCCACGATCCCTTGAAATTAACAGAGGAGGTGTTTATTGATATGATCCAAACAGGAAATGAGTGGTTAATAGAGAACCATAGGCTTAATCCGGAAGCTAATTACCCGATAATGATCGCCAATATATTGCCAAGAGCTGGCAGCTCGGTCTTTCACCCTCACTTGCAGGTGATGTTAGCAGAAGGCCGGCCACTTCCAAAGGCTAGAGATTTGAGGGATCGTATGGGTTATTATCAGTTTCTAAACGGCTATCCTTATCCTGATGAAGTGGCTTACTGTTTAAGACCGCTTGGCTTAGTTCATGATTTAGGTTCAGCACACGCCATATTTGATCTGACTCCAGCGAAAGAAAAAGGAGTAACAATTTATGCTAATGATGGAAATCCTTTACCCAACGGGGATTTATCGGCAGCAATCTATGCTGTAATCGACTGGCAAAGGAAAGTATTCAATGTAACAAGTTTTAATATGGCTATTTATATGCGACCGATGGAATTGCGTTCAAAACAAGAGGCAGACAAATGGCATAATTTTTTCCCTTATGCACGTACAGTAGATCGAGGTTCCGAAGATGTTAAGACTGCAGATATGGGTGCTATGGAAACGTTTTTCGCACCTGTCGTTGCAGCAGACCAAGTGAAATTATCTGTCTCATTTGCTGAATATTTAAGACAAATAAGTAAATTAGCGAAAGCTGCATAAAGTGCGAGTTATATCCCTATGAGCGTTGAATTTGTTCTATATGCTCATTGTTATCAACCCCCAAGAGAAGGCAGCCATGACAAAATAAAGCAGATTCAGACAGACCCTCAAGGTAAAAATTGGACCGCCATAATTAACGGTGAATGTTATGGTCCTTTGGCAAGAATGGATTTATGGTCAAAAATTTCCTATGGTGTTTATCCTACTCTTTATAAAGCCCTGGAAAGGCTTAATCCCGCTACAGCCGATTATATGAGGGCACATCTTGCTGAAAATGGGGCAGCGGGAACATTCTCTCATGATTTAGTACCTGATTTGGACTATGAAGATAAAGTAATGAATGTGGGAGCCGGAATATGGCAATTTGTAAAACTGACAGGTAAAAGACCGCGCTTTATCTGGTTGCCCGAAACTGCAATAGACACGGAAACTTTAGAAGTTTTGGCAAAATTTAAAATCGAAGGTTTCCTTTGTGCTCCGGAACAAATTATACTGCCGGGAGGTGAGCAGGCAGATAATACATTAACCCGCATTAAACTCTCGCATGAAAAACAAATCACTGCCCTGCCTTTTGACCGGCCTCTCTCGGGCGCTTTAGGGTTTAGCAAACAAAGGTATAATGCTTTTGTTTTTGCAGAAAATGAAGTATTACCTGCATTGGGCAGATTGCACAATGGTAATACTCTTATTACTGCCACAGACGGTGAGACTTTTGGTCATCATCTTGTCTGGGGCGGAGCTTTCTTGGACTGGTTAATAAATCATGCTTTACCAAAGTATCACATACAACCTGTCTCCGTTAATAGTCTTGATTTACAGAAAGTAAAGGCCGAAGGACAAATTAGGGAGAATACTGCCTGGAGCTGTGCTCATGGCTTGGGTCGCTGGCTTGGGGAGTGTTGGTGTGATGCCGAGGGGCAAGATATATCCTGGAAAAAACCTTTATATGCTGCTTTGCAGGCAGTAAATACGGCTGTTACAGATATAGTTAAAAGTAATTTAGATAATTATTTGCAAACTATGATTACTGAGTTTGATAATGGTTTTACAAACCCCGGACCGCCAAATACAAATGCTGGGTTGTCTTTTGTCAGCGCCAAAGTGTCAGCCATAATTGCCCTGACAAGTTGTATAACCTTTCATGCCGATCCCCATAAAGCTGGTAGAATTAATATTGTCTACGCAAGGCAGGCAATGGAGCATTTAGTTGATGCAGGTAAATTTGATGAGGCAGTGGAGATCTGGCAAACATTTATGGATTCTATGAAAAATATCCCTGATCCGACCAGTACTGGAAAAACTATCGCTCATGCAATTGAAAGCTTTTTAGGGGAAGCAACAGAGCTGCAAAAGCCACGGTTTTTACTAGCAGTTGCCTGAAAATTTGACAATGAAAATAACTTTGCCGAATATTTTACTAATTTGCATATTATTGTTAGCATTTTTTATCAGGTTTTATAACCTGGAACTAAGGTTGCCGTTTGGTTGGGATCAGGCCAGGGATGCAGAGGCAGTTTGGCGTATACTAAGGGAGGGTAAACTAACACTGATCGGCCCAAGGGTGGTAAGCGATGATGCCTTTTTTTTAGGTCCCTTCTGGTTTTATTTCCTAACCCCCTTTTACTTTCTGTTTAATATGGATCCATTGGGCTTGGGAGCTGTTGTTTTAATTCTGGGGGTAGTGACCACTTTTATCATTTATCTCTTTTTAAAAAAAATAGCAGGCATAAAGACTGCTTTAATTGGTGCCTTTCTTTGGGCGTTAGTTCCTGATGTTACTGTCTGGAATCCCATGCTCATCCCTCCTTTTGTAATTGGCATATTATTTTCACTGATAAAAATAATTGAGGGAGAAAAAAGATTTATAATACTGACCCTTTTTCTTTTGGGTCTGGGCCTTCAGCTTCATTTTCAAATGGTTTTTCTGTTCATTCCGTTTATTTTCTCAATGTATTTTTTATTTAGGCAAAAGAGAACAATTCCTTTAAAAGAACTTTTATTGGGGGTAGGACTTTTTGCAGCCACATTTTTACCCCTTTATATCTTTGATTTACGGCACGATTTTTTAAACTTTAAGGGTTTTTTGAAGCTATTTGCTATCGGGGCTACCGCTCCCCAAGGCCCAAATTTTCTTGCTCATTTTCAGGCTGTTTTTGCTAAATTTGCCTCCACTACTTATTTTTTCCTCCCCACTTTAATTGGC
>CAZYBP010000061.1:4556-5454 GCA_964645555.1 uncultured Gammaproteobacteria bacterium | reverse complement strand
GGAGATTTACAGTTAACATATAATCAGACGCGCCAGGATGCTATCACCAGGGAACTTTTGGAGATAACATCTGCCGCAGCAGCAATGGAATAAACTTATGAACAAAGGAACAGTAGTTCAGATTATAGGGCCCGTTGTAGATGTACAGTTTGAGGAAAATAACCTCCCGGCAATTTATAATGCTTTGGAAACCACAGTCGGCAAAGACAGGTTAATTTTAGAAACCCAACAACACTTAGGAGAAGGAGTTGTAAGGGCTGTGGCTATGGGTACCACAGATGGGTTAAAGCGTGGAAGTATTGTAGAAGATACCGGCGCCCCCATTTCCGTACCTGTTGGTGAGGAAGTTTTAGGTAGGTTATTTAATGTTTTGGGAGAAACTATAGATAAAAAAGGTCCAACCAAGGCTAAAAAATTCTGGCCAATTCACCGTCCTGCTCCCCCATTTGATGAGCAATCTACTGCCTCTGAAGTTTTTGAAACCGGAATTAAAGTAATTGATTTACTAGCCCCATTTGTTAAAGGTGGAAAAGTGGGATTGTTTGGTGGTGCCGGAGTTGGTAAAACAGTTTTGATTCAGGAACTTATTAGAAACATTGCCGCAGAACACGGAGGTTATTCTGTATTTTCCGGAGTTGGTGAAAGAACCAGAGAAGGAAATGATTTATATCATGAAATGCAAGAGTCCGGGGTTATAGACAAAACTGCCATGGTATTTGGACAAATGAATGAACCACCCGGGGCAAGACAGCGGGTTGGACTTTCTGGTTTAACAATGGCTGAGTACTTTAGGGATGAACAAGGCAAAGACGTATTACTTTTTATTGATAATATCTTTAGGTTTACTCAAGCCGGGTCTGAAGTTTCAGCGCTTTTAGGCCGTATTCCTTCTGCTGTA
>CAZYBP010000061.1:0-4546 GCA_964645555.1 uncultured Gammaproteobacteria bacterium | reverse complement strand
TACTAAAAAAGGATCAATTACTTCAGTGCAGGCAGTTTATGTGCCGGCAGATGATTACACTGACCCTGCTCCGGCTACTACTTTTGCTCATTTGGATTCAACAATTGCATTGGAGCGGTCTTTGGCAGAACAAGGTTTATACCCTGCAGTTGATCCCCTGTCTTCTTCTTCCAGGGCTTTGGATCCTAACATTGTTGGACAAGAGCATTATGATATAGCAGTGCAAGTACAGAGGGTATTGCAAAGGTATAAGGATTTACAAGATATTATTGCCATTTTAGGTATGGAAGAGTTATCTGATGAGGATAAATTAACTGTCACAAGAGCCAGAAAGATTCAAAGAGCTTTGACCCAACCTTTCTTTGTGGCAGAAACTTTTAGTGGAATTAAAGGGAAATATGTGCCAATTAAGGAAACTATTAGGTTATTTAAGGAAATTTTGGAAGGTAAACATGACTCCAAACCCGAAGGTGCTTTCTATATGATCGGCGGAGCTGATGAAATAGGTAAAGCTTCTTAAGTTCTTTTCTGAAAATTAACCCACAGTCTTCTTCTGCGGCCTAACTTAGGTTTACCTAAATCTATAAAATAGTCTTCTGTTAGAACAAGAGTATGATCTAATCTTGCCGCTTGAAATTCAGAATGAATATAACCACGATCTATTCTTTCTAAACCACCAGCAGCTCTTTCAGGATTTTGTTCTTTACGCCTTTCTAAAGATGATTGTATATTCCAATTAGGAGTAACTCCTGGAATAATTGGGTGAGATACAAAAATAGTACCTCCTTGGAAATTCTTCGAAAATACAATTCCACAACGCGTCCAAAAGTCTCCTGGACAGTGAACCCTTGCTTCTTCAAATGCCTCATTCATAAGTTTTCTATATTGTTCCTCTTTTGCTAAGTCAATAACTATATCTTTAGGAATTCCAAATCCATGGTGCAGATTCCTAACTAGTGAATATAGGGAAATCTTAATTGGTGAAGCTTCTGCTGTAGTTAATCCAAAATTGGGATAATAACCTTCTGAGAGAATAGGTTTATCAGTCCGGAGTTGAGGTTGTATAAGATTATCCATTCGCCTATCATGCTGCCTGGGGCGAAAAAAGTCAGATATACAGATAGGATCCCAAGGAGGAGAATTATAATCATGTGGCTGGGTAACTATTTCTAAAACGCGAACATAAGCTTCAAAAGATCTAAATGCAAGCACTAATCCCTTGGAATGCTCAGGAAGAGGTTTAGCTTCTATAGACATAGGCTTAATATTATACCAAGTTTTGGTAAAAATAACAAACTATAGGTTTATGCCGAAATTGGTCAATAGCTTGGAAACAATTTAGACAAATCGCATAACTTGTAAGAATCTGTATAGTTTTATTGTCAGTTGTAGTTTAAGGAGTATCGGATATTAATGGTAAACCTAAGTGAGTTTTAATTTCATCAATTTCTCGCTTGTTTCTGGAGTGCATCAAACCTTCTTTATCTCTGATTCCTTTTACATCCATATGTAGATTTTCAATATCTGCCCTTGTAGCATCAACATTTTGGCTTATTTCCTTGACATCTTCTTGTAGACTGTCTAATTTCTCATTCATAACTGATTGTTGATCTTTAATTACATGCATGGTAGATGTGTGGATACTGACATGGGTTTCCAATTTTCCAACCTTACTATTAACAATTTCTAAAAGTTCTTTAATCTTTTTTAAATCATCGTTTGCCATGATTTAATATTAGTCTTTTTGGAGAACTTAAACAATGCATCTTTTATATATCAAAATGGATGTGAATATGATTGGCGGAGCAGATGAAATAGGAAAAGCTTCTTAAACGTTTGGAAGAAAAAATGCAACCACTTATATTAAAGGAGGAAGTTCTACTTCAAAGGGAAGATTTAGTTTAGGGGTTTTGTTAGAAGCTCTCTTGGAAAAATTCAGAACCGTGAAGCCGTTAACTTCATGGGTCTTTTTATTCCTCCAAACAACTACATCATCACCTAACTCTTCTGAGGTATCCTCTTTGGTCAGTTTTCCTCTTGTTAGGTATAAAGTATCTCCATCTTTATCGTATTCAAGCTGAAAATGTTTTCTCTTACTCATATTTCCTCCCGATTTTAATTCTGTGTGAAAGATAAGCGGTTTTAACTTCGCGATCTGTCCGATTGACTACAGCCACGATGTATTTTCCACCCTCTATTTTACCAAAATAGTGATAGAACAACAATACAGCATTGCTTCTGTTGCTAACCCTAACCTCATCCGGTTTTTCTAAAACTTCCTTCAAGTATGGCAGATAATCTGTCATTATTGGATGATGCTGGATGATATGAGTTTTTCTATTTGAGGTTAATGTAATAGTGCCTATTCTGGTTTTGAATTTCACAATTAAATCTTAACATAAAATTTGGATAGGTTATTTAGGGATTTGCAGGCTTTGAGGGATGCCACTTTGGCCACAAATGTTTTCAGTAATGACTAGTCTATTTTTAGGATTAGCTACTGCATATTCTAGAGCTTTCTGATAAACTTCTAGTATACCTCCTTTCAAACTATGAGCCTTATTGCAGCGATTTGACAGACCTATAGTTGATGAAGTTGCTAACTTTTGGTATGATACTTCCCCATCTTATGATAGAAACAGAACATCAGGCTTATATTGAGCGTCCGCTCATCGAATTGCAGCTCGATCCTGAAGATAAAAGGAATACAAAAAGAGTTTTACTTTTAAATTTACTCAGAAATTTTGTGGGTACAGCTTTTGCTGCAGATCTTACAGAAAACGAGAGACAACCTTACGACCATTTTGGCAGCTTAATAAAAAAAGCTGTTGCAGAAGCAAAGTCACCCGATATAGAAGTACAATTTTTAGAAAACGGAAAAAGTGTATGGTGGTATCGACCAGCTGGCAAAAGTGTAGTATTCAGAGTTGTTAGTAACGAGGTTTCTTATTTAATTGAAGAGGATAAACAAGAATTACCAGGTACTTGGTATTACAGCTATGATTTTCAAACCCAACAGTTATCGTGTTTAAGAAGGACTCATTGGCAAGAAGGCGGAGAATATAAAGATGTTCCTGTTGATGAAGCTAGTGACAGACTTGCACAAGCAGCTTATAAACATGGCCTTTATGAAAGGTTTGTTTAGGGAGTTAGTGTATATAGTACTACTGGAAAGTTGTTATCGACTCCATTGCAAGCAATAGGAAGTACGAGATCCCCCCGTGTTTTCCTATACACCATGTCAAAATGGGTATACATTTCATTGGTTATTCTAACCCCATATTGAGTCCAAAGGTAATTTCCGATAGCTACTTCTTCAGAATCGCTGTTCATTGTGGGGGGAAAGTGTTGTATTAAAGCAATACCCCCTCTTGCTAGCAGTTTGTCTATACCCATCATGACCGCCCAGGGATCGGCTACGTACTCTATAGCTCTAATAGCTGTTACAACGTCAAATCCTTGAGTTTTGAAATATCTTGGCAGGTTTTGCATGTCTCCTGTTTGTATCTCTACTCCTAAGCTTGTTGCTGCTTGTGTTGTACTACCTAACGTTTCATTATAGGGAGCATCGTATGAGGCAGCTGTAATACCAGCACAATTTATTTTACTACCCCATCTTAATTTACAATCTATCAAAAATTTTCCACTTCCGCAGCCGCAATCCAATAAATTGACTACATTTTGTTCGTCCAATAAAGTATCTATTAAATTAACAAAATCACATCCAATAAATCCCGGTAAAAGCTCATTGTAGCCTTGCACTACCTTTTTAAGGTAATCGCTGTAGGTGGAAAATAAGCCTCTAGTGGTTCGGTAAGTTCTGCCAGCACTGTGAGCTTTAAATGCTATATCTCTGACAACATCTATTTCTGCTTTATCAGTCACACATTCAAGCATGGGGTTTAGATTATATACTCCTTTGGATTGTCTATCAAACTATAGGGCAAAATTAGAAAAAAATACTAACCTCAAAGAGGCTGTTAAAAAGGAATAAAATTATAAATCAAAATAATTACTTACGTTTTGCAACGTATTCCCAAAGGCCGGCAAAAACGTAACCTACAATATACCCTACCAGGCCTGTTACCACTATCAAAGTAGCTGCTTTTACTAAATCAAAGCTGGCTACTTGAAAAGGATTGTTCAAAAAATGAATGGAATAAATAAAGTCTACCCATCCCTGAGCCCAGCCTAAGGCAACCAGCACAGACCAAACCAGATGTGCAAGGCCGGCAAATGAACCTACTACCAGTCCTACTCTATTTTTGTCTAAATTCAACTTATTTCACCTCCCTTCTTAAAAATTAATATTTAATATCTTTAGGGACGGCTTTCAAAAATGGATTACTTTCTAAAGCGGAATTTGTTGTAGTTGGAAGAGGCACGCTTTGTGTTGAAGCCGGTAACGAAGCAGGCTGGTTATTTACTACGGCAATACCTTCTAGTACTTCCACAGTTTTTTCCTTGTTATTTCCTGATATTACCAAATTCTGAGAAATGGATACAACTTCCATGCCTGTAACAGAAGCAGCTTGAGGTAATTGAT
>CAZYBP010000060.1:0-5626 GCA_964645555.1 uncultured Gammaproteobacteria bacterium | reverse complement strand
ATAAACTATGCCTATGACTAAAATTAACCAAATGAGTACTGTGCAAAGTAAGGGTTGATCGGATAACAAAACTCTTTCAGGTGATTCTCCCTCTTTTTTCTCATAGATAATATATAAATATCTCATTACTCCATAAATTACTATCGGCACTGTAGCCATTAAATACTTGGCCTCACCAAAAGGTAATTCAAATCCCCCCAGTAAAAACGAAAGAGCTTCTCGGGCATGAATAGGTGGTTGTAGAAAAGCGAAAAAAGCATAAGTTAACCAAGCTGAGGTGGCAAACATACCGGTTAGGCTATCCAACAGACTCTCAGGATAATGTAGTAAAGTTTCCCGATGTTTTGCAGCTTGAGCCTCCATTAGCGTTCGTTCGGAGCGTCTTTTTCCGATAGCTAAAAAGAGAGCGAAAGAAGAAACAGACAGTAAAAACCAGACGTTTAGATGGGCATCTATAGTCCAAACCCCCGCATATACCCTTAAGACGAAACCGGCAGCAATAACCAGTACATCAAGTAAAATAATTTGTTTTAAGTAGCTGGAGTAAAAAAGCTGTAATATTAAATAGGCTAAAGCTGCCAGGAAAAAAGAGGGAGACAAGATATAGGCAACTGGCAAAGAGACAATAATCAAAAACAGAGCCAACCCCACAGCTAAAGGAACAGGAATTAGTCCGGAGGCAATAGGACGTTTGCTTTTGAAAGGATGTAGCCTGTCTCGGTCGATATCAAAAACATCATTTAGTAAATAGGTAGCTGAGGAGAAAATGCAAAATAAACCAAAAGCCTCCAGCGTCCTTATCTGACTTGCTCGATCTAGCAAATTTCCGGAGAATATTAGCGCTGCAAAAACTGCAAAATTTTTTATCCACTGCTTGGGTCGGACTGCTTTGATAAGCCCCCAAAGAAATTTAGCCATAGTATAGCTCCTAATAAAATTGCCGCAACTAAACTCGCTGCAAACAGTTTACCTTGGGAGGATAAACTTAAAGCAATAAACCCTAAGATAACAGATCCAAAAATGTAAAACAAGGAGATTTGTTGATGAGTTAGACCCTGTTCGAGCAACTTATGGTGCAAATGCCCACGGTCTCCCCAAACAGGGGATTTGCCATGCAGAACCCTTCGCATAAAAGTGTAGGTAAAGTCAGTGGCCGGAATGAGTAACACCAAGCCAGCAGTTGCCAGTTTTGCTCCGGACAAAATAGCCAAGACCGCAATCATAAAACCTAGGATGGTTGAGCCCGAAAAACCGGGAAAAATTTTTGCTGGATGCCAATTAAAGATTAGCAGGCCAGCCGAAGCCCCGGCTGTAATAAAGGATAATTTTGCTACGTTTATTTGATCAAGAGCTTGTGGATGATTTAACTTTAAAGAAAGTAATCCCAACACAATAGCCGCAATTGTAACTATTCCGGGCATTTGCCCATCCACTCCTTTTGACCAGTTAATCATATTCATTACCCAGACTATCCAGATAACCGCTAAAAGTTGAGGTACTAGTTGAAAATTATTCAGATGAATAATTCCACCTAAAGGATTAGTAATAAAATTTATACCAACGCCCGACAAGACTAAGATAATTGCTGCTAAAAATTGGCTGATTAAACGGAGATACGGGGAGAGGTTTTGATAACGGTCATCTAGAAGCCCTATTACCAAAAGGATTGTTAAGCTGGCTAAAATCCCGATAGTAGATTGGTTCAAAGACGTAAAAAATAGAATTGCCACTAAAAGCCCAATATAAATTGCCAATCCTCCAGCTCGTGGTACAGTTCTTTGCTGGGTATGGGCAGGATGAGGTCTGAGTAGGGGATTATCTAAAAGTTTGAACCGCTTGGCAAAGATAATTGTGGGTGGGATAGCAAAGGTTGTTATGAAGAAAGAAGTAATGGCAGCAAATAAAAATTGCATAATTTTAGATGAAAACGAATACTATTTTAAAAAATGTAATGGTCAGAATAACACTTACCAAAAGTGAGGAAAAAAGCAAAATCCTTTTGAAAAAAATTTGCGAGGGGTGTAATTGCCATGTCAGGATTAGATTCACAAGAGTAATTAAAACGATAATACTTGGGATTATAAACAATTGCTGAGAACTAACTAACTGAGGGTCTCCCCAAGACAATGAATATAATAGTGGTAATTTAGGCGGTAAGGATTTGTTTAACATTAAGATAAAAAGAGCGATAACTATGGCTAGCAGGGGCGGGATTAGATTAAACCAATATTTTGTTATACCTGTGTTTCTTAATCTCATGCTTCTTCTAATAGTCTAGTCTTAGTAGTAACTCTAAATTCTAATTTCTTGCCAAACATCAAAGAAGTTTGAGCATCTATGGCCGGTAAAGAAGAAATAGTGATTAAAATAATAGGTACCAAAAGCCATTGGATATATGACCAGATTATTCGAAAAATTCCCCATCTTCTTGGTCGTTTTGGGACAGTTTTTTCATGAACAAAAATAGTAGCGAATAATCCAAAAAAGGCAGCAGTCAGGATCCAGGATGAAACTATGGGTAAGTTTATTGATAGGACCGATTCTTTAAAATTTGGATTAACCAATGGAATAAACAGAGAGCCAAAAGTGACAAAAATTGCCAGGAATCCCCATTTTAGATCTCCCCATAACTTAAATAGTAACTTATCTGTTTTATCCCAAAAATCCATTTCTTGTTGGAAGTATTGTTTGACAATAAAGGGAATATGCTCTACACCGTAAGCCCATCTTTTAATTTGGAAATACTGATTTTGGAAAGTTTTAAGTAGGGTAGTATCTTGTACGGCATCTGCAGAGATAGGTAGAAAATGAGGAACAACTTTATAGTCACCGTTAAAATGGTAATAAGCTTTCCAATAAAAACCATTATCATCATTAACTTTATCAGGAATCCAGCCACCAATATCCAGCAAAGCTTTTAAAGAAATCGACATGGATGAATAGTTCATATATTTATCAGAGCCCACCATTTCAGCCAGTTGCCAAAATGAGGTACCGGCCGCCATCAGTCTCATCGGTGTAGGGGTTTGCCAGTAATTATTGTGGTATAAAAATACCCCCGTAAAAGTTCTTTTGTCTCTTTCTTTTTCAGGCAGAGAAAGGTATTTGTGTAATGCTCCGGCTAAAAATTGTTTATGTATCACAAAATCGGCATCCAATGTAGTAACAAATACATCTTCTACCTTTATGCCTTTTTCCTTCAACTGCGGTATGAGGTGGCTTATCATCCAGTTTTTATTGGAACCTTGGCCTGCTACTTCTCCTGGTAAGTTATATGGATGAATGGTACTAAATACGCCTGCGATTTTCGGTTCAATATTTTTTTTCAAATAATTTAATGTTTGTTTTATTTTTTCTGGATCATCTCTTTCTTCAAAGCCAACTGCCAAAAGTATTTTGTTTTTAGGATAACTTGATGTTGTTAAGGCATTAAATGTAGGAGACAAAATATATAAAGCTTCTTTATAAGTAGGGACTAAAATCAGCTGATAATACTTTTCCAAACTTTGAGGATGGTCCTCCTTAAGAAGTGTTAACCAGTCTATATTTTGAGCTTTGTCCATCTTTTTATAACCAATGATAATTAGAATTCCGATTCTTAAAGCAGTCAGCAACCAATAAACATCGGCAATTAAAATTAAGTAGGCTACGGCATATGGTAGAGTAAACGAAAGCCAGATAGGTGAGGTTAGAGCAAACCAAGTGGTTAAACCCGGTAAGATTTCCAGCATTCTTTCAAAGGCACTTTCATGTCTTAATACAAATTCTCTTTCCGGTCTTTCAAAGAAGATAAAACGCTGAGATAGAAGATGGTGAATAAGAATTCCCAATCCAGACCCGATTAAGAAAAAGGCGGTTAAGACATTTAACCCATTTGTCAGATAGTTTTGGCCAAAAAAACCGGTTATTAAACCGGCAAAAGTAAAAATAACTCCAAACACAGAATACCTGACCCTTTTAAGTAAACGTTTTAAAACTTCTGATATATAAAAAAAGGCCAGAAATCCAATAAAGAAAACTAATAATATACGCATGAGATGTTTTTACTCTAAAGATTGAATACTATTTTAACATTTTCTGTAGTTTGACGGGCGATTTCTTCTAAAGATTGGCTTTTTAGGCCTGCAATTAGCTGGGCAATTTCTCGTATACTGGCTGGTTCGTTTCTTTGGCCTCTTTTGGATTGGGGAGATAGAAAAGGGGAGTCAGTTTCTAAAACTATTTTCTCCAAAGGTAAAACTCTGGCAGCCTCTTGCAAATACTCATTTTTGGGATAGGTGACCGTTGCAGCAAAAGATATTAAAACATTTGGAGTATCAATTGCTTTTTTGGTAGTTTCTGGTAAGCCACTATAGCAATGTAAGATAGTGGGATGATTGCCAATTAAATCAAAAATTTCACTCCAAGCCTCAATATGATTAGGGTCTATAGAGCGGTCATCCCGAATATGGACAATTAAAGGTAAATTAAGCTTTCTTGCCAATTCAATTTGAGATTGAAATAACCTTCTTTGTAAGGCCTTAACTTGATTTTTGGAAAGGGGAGTACCATCTGGAAGTTTCATATACTCTTCCTGCAAAAAATAATCCAATCCACACTCTCCAACTGCTACAATTTGATCTGGTTGTGATTGATATAGTTTCTCGAGTTGTGTTATATCTTCGTGTATGGATTTATCAGAGCTATATTTTGTAGCTTCATGAGGATGAATACCAATCGTAGAATATGTCTTTAATTTAGGATAGTTTATTAACTCATTTTTTACTTGTTCGGCTGCCCTTTTTGATAGATTTACATCGACTCCTACATTAATGATGGTAGTTACTCCGACATCAAGAGAACGATTAATAACTTCATCAAAATCTTGCTGAAAATTTTCCCAATACAAATGAGCGTGTGTATCAACTAGCATATATTCAAATTCTGGGGAAAAGCGGGGGTGCAGATTTTACTTGCCCGGAGAATTGTTTAAGAATTTTTTCTGCAGTTTCAGGAAGAAATGGTTGAAGATTAAAAGCTATATGTTGTATTCTTCTAACTAAGTCTAACAAAACTTCCTTGGCTTTTTCACCCTCTAATTCCCAAGGTTTTTCCTCATTTGCTTTCTTATCAGCATCGGAAATTTCTTTCCAAATATGACTCAGAGCCTCATTGAATTTATACTCATCTAAAAACTTTGTCATTTTAGGGTCGAAATCTTCGGTAGATTTTGATACCTCTAGATTATTCTGCTCACAAAGTTTTGCAACCCGAGATATTAGATTTCCTAAACCATTAGCCAAATTGGCGTTATAACTTTCATTTATTCTGTCTAAAGTAATGTCACTGTCTTCAAAAGTATTTAACTCTTTGCCGATAATAAACCTAACTGCTTCTGTACCATATTTTTTTACTAAATCATAAGGATGAATTACATTTCCCAAGGATTTACTCATCTTTTGTCCATTGTTGGTAATAAAGCCATGGATAATAATTTCTTTAGAGGAAGGTAGTTTTGCTGACAATAGCATTGCTTGCCACATGGCAGATTGCTGTCTTAAGTTATCTTTTCCAGCAACTTGTGTACCCGGCCAAAAATCACTGAATTTTTGCTTATTTTGTGGCCAGCCTAATGTAGAGATATAGT
>CAZYBP010000059.1:0-5722 GCA_964645555.1 uncultured Gammaproteobacteria bacterium | reverse complement strand
ATCTTTGGGGAGTGGAGTGGTGGTACTATATGGCAAAACAAGGTTATCCTCAGTACTTAGAATATGCCAAAAACCTCTTTTAGTGCTACAATCTACGCATGAAAAGGTTATGTTTAATTGATGGTAATGCTTTGTTACACCGAGCTTATCATGCTACACCACCTTTGACTACTTCCAAAGGAGAGTTGGTGAATGCTGTTTATGGTTTTACTTCCATGCTTCTTCGTTCAATTGATGAGCTTAAACCTGATTTTATTGCTGTTGCCTGGGATGAAAAAGGGCCAACCTTTAGACACCAAGCTTATACTCAATATAAAGCTACCCGCGGCCCTAAAGATGATGGATTATCTTCTCAATACCCTCGGGTATTTGAAATAGTTGATACTTTAAATATCCCCGAATTTTCCTTAAGCGGGTATGAAGCAGATGATTTGATTGGTACGCTAGCCAGACAAGCAACTGAAAGAGAGAAAAATCTAGAAGTGATTATTGTGACTGGAGATCGGGATATTATGCAAATGATTGATAAAAATATCAAAGTACTTATGCCTAAAAAGACCTTGCAGGATGTTGGTTTATACGGAGTAGAGGAATTTGTAGCAAGATATGGTTTTTTACCTAAAAATTTAGTGGATTATAAAGCGCTCCGGGGGGATGCCTCAGACAATATTCCTGGTGTTGCAGGTATTGGTGATGTGACCGCTACTAAATTAGTCCAGCAGTTTAAGACTATTGAGAAGCTCTACAAGGCAGAAAATATAAAAACTTTACCAGAAAGAATGCAAAAGCTTTTGGCTGAGGGTGCGGAATCAGCTGTAATGAGTAAAGATTTGGCTACCTTAGAATTAAATGCTCCAATTAAGCTTGACTTAGCAGCGTGCAGAGTGCATGACTATAATCACAAGCAAGCAGTGAAGCTATTTGAGGAACTGGAATTCAGAAGTTTAATAAATAGGCTTCCAGGAAATGGTGCTGTCATACCGAGCGATCCTGAGCTCATCGGAGGGGAGTCGAGGGATCTCAATATTAAGAAGACAGAATCTACAGATTCTTCGCTAGTCGCTCAGAATGACAAAAGCAGTAACACCACAGATTTAGACTTAGCAGTACAACCAGTATTAGAAAAAATGTCCAAAACAGGAATTATGGTAGATCTTAAATTGCTGGATAAAATGGGCAAGGATCTAAAAAATAGGCTGGAATCTTTAGAAAAAGAAATTTATTCAAAAGTAGGACATCAGTTTAATCTAAATAGCCCAAAGCAACTCTCAGAGGTGCTTTTTGATGAGTTAAAGTTACCTGTTATCAGAAGAACCAAAACTGGTCGCTCTACTGATGAGGCAACTTTACGCGAACTAACTATTGCTCATCCAGTGATACCCCAGATATTAGAATATAGGCAATTATTTAAGTTAATCTCAACTTATATTGATGCTTTACCAAAATATGCTGATAAAGATGGTAGAATTCATTCAACCTTTAATGTAGAAGGGGCAGCTACAGGTAGGCTTTCTTCACAAGACCCAAACTTACAAAATATTCCAATCAGGGGGCAGCAAGGAGGAGAGATTAGAAAGGTGTTTGTGGCACCGAAAAACAAGGTTTTACTAAAAGCTGATTACTCGCAGGTTGAACTAAGAATTTTGGCTCATTTAAGTGATGATCCTACCTTAAAGGAAATTTTTAAAAAGGGTTTGGACATCCACATTGCTACAGCCTCCAAAATATTTAATATTTCTCTGAACCAAGTAAGTTCACAACAACGTAATATAGGTAAAACTATGAATTTTGCCACTCTTTATGGTCAAGGAGCACATGCTTTAGCATCCCAACTACGGGTAGATTTCCAAACTGCCAGACAATATATCCAGGAATACTTTGCCCAGTTTCCTCAAGTTAAAGAATGGATGACTAAAATTTTGGAAGAAGGGTATCAAAAAGGGTATGTAGAGACTCTGTGGGGCAGGAAAAGGTACATTCCGGAGCTACAAGCTACTAACAGGATGCTCAAAGCTGCAGGAGAAAGGGCAGCCGTGAATCACCCGGTGCAAGGCACACAAGCTGATATGATTAAAAAAGCTATGGTGGAGATAGACAAAGAATTTCAAATGTCAAATTTCAAATGCCAAATGATTTTGCAAATTCATGACGAATTATTATTTGAATGTGATCCAAAAGGAATAAAAAAAACTGCCAGGATGGTCAAAGACAAAATGGAAAATGCTCTAAAATTATCGGTACCAGTGATAGTTGATTTAAAGGTGGGGAAAAATTGGGGAGAAATGAAAAAAATGAGCGTGGGATAATTCAAACCATGGTATAATATTTCCATGATTAAAAAGAAACTTTTAAAATATACTGTTATTTACACTTCAGAACCTGAAGGGGGGTTTACAGTTACAGTTCCAGATCTTTCCGGTTGTGTGACTTATGGTAGGGATTTAAAAGAAGCTGAAAAAATGGCTAAAGATGCAATCGAATTATACCTTCAAAGTCTTAAGGCTCATAAAGAACCTATCCAAACAAGCAGAAAGTCTTTTATTGGCTCTGTGGATTTAGAGTTTCCTCAAACGCATGCCTAAGGTTTATACCCCAAAACAGGTTCTAGCGAGGTTTAAGAAATTGGGATTTATTGAAGATAGACAGAGTGGCAGCCATAAAATTTTATATCATCCAGAGACTAAAACTAGAACAGTGATTCCATTCCATCTTAAAGAATTACCAAAAGGGACATTCTCATCCATTTTAAGAGAATCAAAAATTACCAAAGAAGAGTTTGAAAAAGTAAAATAGGCCTTAACTTGGGAGACATGGAACAGTTAATGTTAAAATAGATTAATGGCTGAATCTTCAGAGGTTCCCATAACTACACAAAGAAACAAATTTGCTGATGTTTTAAGAGGAATTAAAGAGAGGTTTAAGAGGAATAATTTAGGTATTCCTCAGGAGCATGAGGAAGAACCACCAGCGCCAAGATTAACATATCCTCTATTGGTAGAATCAAATGAGAATTTAAGGCCAGCCCATAGATTATTATTCCACACAACTCCTACAGCAAGATTTGAATCAATAAAACAACATGGATTGATAACCAATCCTGACGATCCAAGCATTGGTCAAAGTTTGGGATATTCAGTCTATTTCGGTTACGAGCATGGAGTAATGAGAAATGAGACTAACAAACAATTGGCAGTTCGTGATACAACCCCGAATAACTATGTTTTAACTGTCTGGGAAACAGGCAGGCATGTTCATCAAAGTAGGGTAGATTTAGCAAAGAGGAGTAGGTTTGTAACCCCAGCCAAATTAGTGGATCAAGCTGAGGCTCCTGATATGTTTTATGATGCCTCTCCAAGTGGGGCCCATTTCTTGCTTACTCGTGAGAAAGTAGGCAAGTTGCCACCTCAACATCTAATAGGGGCATTTTTGTTAGACAGAGAAACAAGGGATGAGTTCCAGAAAGCTTTAATATATGCAAGATATGGTATGAAAACTGCAGATGGAATAGAGCAAGATTTATACGCTAATTTACCTAAGAGCTCTCAAATGCAATTAAGACAAGATATTTACGCGAGGCAGTTTACTCATGATTTGGTAGTTTCTATAGAACATGATTTATTAAGATTTATAGTTTCTCCATTAGTAAAAAAAGCTCAAGAAAGAACTAACATTTGGCAAAGAGGTGATTATTATACTGGAGGTCCGATAGATGCTTTATGGCATATTATCTTTTACAGAAGTCAAGTTAATGACCCGGTCTCGGCACGCTATCTGGATACTTGTTACAATTCACTTATAAAAATTTTGCTCGCGAGAGAAGTAAATGTTGACGTATTACAACAAAGACTGCTTAGCTCAGTCAAGGAATATAAAGAAGGAAAGGTAGACCAAATAGCAAAAAAGATGCTGCAAGGCAATACTGATAGTTATTTTGGTTTTATAAGCGGTTTCAATGCAGCTGTGGAATTAATGAGACAGATGGGAATCAATAAGTCTTAAACCACTAACTTTTTTGCTTCACGCATTTCTATTTCATAATGTATAAAGTTGGTTTTTTCCAGGATGAAAAAGATTAACCAAATTATAGGGGTAAGAAAAACAGACAAAACAGCTATAAAAGATTGCAGGGTGAAAAATAGCATGACTGCCAAAACTGCCGGTATAAAATCCTGGTAGGGTTTAATCAAGCTTTGGATCTGATCTTTAACTGCTTGTTTTAGGAAGCTATTCATATCAGTAGCGGATGATGGTTTAGTTATATTTGATGGGATGGGTAAACTGATGTTGTCCAGCATCTTAGGATCAACGCCATATTGTTTTAAAAGCTCGGGATTCTTTTTTAACAGTTCCAATTGGTCTTGTGTTAATTGAGGCAGTTGTGCTATCAGTCTTTTATCATATTTAAATCCCTGAACAGACATGTTGACTTGTGGGCTGAATTTTAAAGCTGCATCTATCAATGAATCAGGGATTTGGAAGCCTTGCTGTTGAATAATGTTATTCATAGATAAATAGTAAATTAAACAAAACCCCAGTATTAAAAGGCTGCTAAGTTGTTTGACAGAGGGGGAAAGTAAACTTGCAGCATTAAAGGTCAGATAACTTTTTAACTTACTTTCTAAGCTTACATAGGTTAGCAGCAAACTGATAAAAACAATTGCAGCTAAAATAATTGCCAGTTTAGTTTCTATTAAAACAAAAGGAAGGGCAGACGCTAAAATTATAATCGGTATAATAATTTTCAAATCTGAAGCCAGGGAAGTAATTAATACAAAAATCAGACTGGAAAATAAAATTAAGGCACTAAGAGTAATTAGTTGGTAAAAAGTGCCCAGATCAAAAGAAAAAATGAGATCAATTGATTTTAAAACAGGGTTGAAAATGTATAGCAGTAGCAAAAGACTAATAATTAGTAATGGTGTAAAGGCAAGCTTTTTAATTAGAGTCATATCAAATGTAGTATACTCATCATAGCATGAAAACCTTAGTTACCCATATAAATCCGCACTTAGATGATATTGTGGCTATTTGGTTGTTTAGAAAATATAATAGTCAGTTTAAAGATGCAATATTAGAATTTGTTTCTGCTTCCCGGGATTTGGCTTTAAGGCAGGAGAATGAGGACAAAATTTTTGTTGGTACGGGTGGTGGTAAATTTGATGAACACAAGGAAGGTTTGGTAACTTGTGCAGGTACTTTGGTTTATGAGCATTTGAAAAATAATAATTTAATTCCTCAGGATGAAATTACCCAAAAGGCTTTAGAAAAGTTAGTACAGTGGAACCAATTAGTAGATACCGGTAGAGCTCCCGGTTCTGAGTTTGATGAATTTAGTGTTCAGTCTTTTATTAGAAGTAAAGATAACTCAAATGAAAGCTCTCAAAAGTCTGTAGAGCTGGGAAGTGAAATCTTAGAGAGAATTTTGAAAGTATTAAAAAGAAAGCAGCAGAGTATTAAAGATTGGGAAAAAAGGATAGAATTTGAATCTAAATTTGGTAAATCCATAGCTGTTGTGTCTGAAACAGTAAATAGAGAATTCTGTAGGGAACAAGGGGGAGATTTGTTTTTAATGTATGATTCTAAAAACAAAGGAGTGCAATTTTTTACCCCATCTTTTGATATTGATTTAGAACCAATTTATCAAAAAGTAAAAGGGTTGGATCCGCAAGCTTCCTGGTTTTTACACCAATCCCACCATATGGTAATTTGTGGTTCCTCATCT
>CAZYBP010000058.1:0-5726 GCA_964645555.1 uncultured Gammaproteobacteria bacterium | reverse complement strand
ATTTTTGGCCCCACCAAAGATTATGAATGTTATTGTGGTAAGTATAAAAGGATCAGATTTAGAGGAGTGATTTGCGATAAATGTGGAGTTGAAGTGACTCAATCGAAGGTCAGGCGAGAAAGAATGGGTCACATTAATTTAGCCTCACCTGTGGCACATTCATGGTTTGTTAAGGGTGCACCTTCCAAGTTATCATTGATTTTGGACATTTCACCTAAAAATTTAGAGGCTGTAATCTATTTTGCTTCATATTTGGTAATTAATATCGATTCTGCTGCTAAAACTGCAGCTTTGGAAAAACTTGAAAAAGACTTACAGGTAAAAATTGAAGCTTCAAAAGAGAATTTAGAGAAAAACATCAAAGGGCTAGAGGTACAACTTAAAAAAGACTTAAGTTCTATGAAAAAGGGTGCAGAAAAAGAAAAATTTGAACTGGAAGCCCAAGAACAAGAACTGAAAAACAGACATGAAATTCAAAAACTAAGAGATAATTTAGTAACTGAAATAGGACAGCTGGAAAATATTTACAAGGCGGTAGCGGATTTGGCTAAAAGTGTAGTGCCAATGAAACTACTTTCTGAAGAAGAATATTACAAATTGTCTGAATATGGAGTTTCTGATTTTGTCAGTTTAGGCATGGGTGCGGAAGCAATCTTGGAAGTGCTGCAAAAATTGGATCTGGATAAGCTTTCTGCAAATTTGCGTGAAGAAGTTAGAAAATCCACCGGTCAAAAACATATTAAAGCAACAAAGAGACTTCGGGTAGTTGAAGGTATGCGTTCTGCCGGAATTGAACCTTCCTGGTTAATTCTCCGTGTGTTGCCTGTTTTGCCGCCTGATTTGCGTCCTATGGTTCAACTTCCAGGGGGTAGATTTGCCACCTCAGATTTGAATGATTTATACAGAAGAGTAATCAATAGAAATAACCGCCTAAATAGATTAATTAATTTGGGTGCACCTGAGATTATTTTAAGAAATGAAAAAAGAATGCTTCAGGAGGCAGTTGATAGTTTAATTGACGCCTCATCTAGAACTTCCAGAAGAGGCGGTCCTGCTACAACTCACATACTTAGGTCTCTTTCAGATATGCTTCGTGGAAAGCAAGGTAGATTTAGACAGAACCTTTTGGGTAAAAGGGTTGATTACTCAGGAAGGTCAGTTATTGTGGTAGGACCAAAATTGGGTTTGGATCAAGTTGGTTTGCCAAAAGAAATGGCTTTGGAGATGTTTAAACCGTTTGTCTTAAGAGAAATGATTGCACGGGGTTTGGCCTCCAATGTTAAAGGAGCAAAGAATGTGTTGGAAAGTCGACCAGCTGAAGTATGGGATATTTTAGAGGAAATTATTGAGGGACATCCAATTTTAATTAACCGTGCACCTACTTTACATAGGTTGGGTATCCAAGCATTCTTCCCAATATTGGTTGATGGGAATGCCATACAGATCCATCCGTGTATTTGCGCCGGGTTCAATGCTGATTTTGACGGAGACCAAATGGCAATTCATGTACCGCTATCTACTAAAGCTCAAGAGGAGGCTAAAGACTTGATGATGGCCAGAGAAAATATCTTTGGACCGGCTAATGCTCAACCGATTACCGTACCAAACCGGGAAATGGCTTTAGGTTGTTACTATATTACCTCCATTGTTGAGTCTAAAGGAGGAGAGGAAATTAAGTTATTTGTATCGGAAGAAGATGCCATTAGAGCCTATACTTTAGAAAAAATTAATGTTAATCAGAAGATTAAAGTTAAAATCGACAAGGAAGTAATTGAGACCTCAGTTGGAAGAATATTCTTTAACCGGGCTCTCCCGCCGCATATGAGGTTTCTCAATACAGTGATTAAAGGAATAACAATCCGTGATATTATTCTAAAAGCTACCGAGACTCTAGATAAAGCTGAGGTCAGTAGATTAATAGATAGTATTAAGTCTGTAGGATTTTGGGGTGCAACTATTGCCGGAGTATCTATCTCTATTTTTGATGCCAAAATTGTGCCGGATAAGCAGAAATTTTTGGATTTGGCAGAAGCTGAGATCCAAAAGATTGAAGATAATGTAGCAAAGGGTCTGATTACCCCCCAGGAAAAATCACAATTGTCCCAAATGGTTTGGATTAGGACTACCGAAGATCTAGCTTCAGCAACCTGGGATTTCCTTGGCAGAGACAATCCTATAAGAATGATGGTTGAGGCTGGAGCTAGAGGTTCTAGAGATCAAGCCAAACAGCTTTCTGCTATGAGAGGCTTATCTACAGACCCAACAGGAAAAATTGTAGAGCTACCGACTAAATCAAATTACAGACAAGGATTGTCGGTATTTGAATACTTTACTTCTGCAAGAGGTGCCAGAAAAGGTGTGGCAGATAAAGCCTTAAAAACAGCAGATGCAGGATATTTGACCAGAAGATTAGTAGATGTGGCTCATGACGTGATTGTAAGAATGGATGATTGTGGGACTAAAGAAGGTTTGGAATATGATATTTCAAAAAGCAGCTTCAATAATGCCCGGGAAAAACTGTTGGGTAGAATGGCGGCCGAAAACGTGACAGAGCCTGGCAGCCGCAAGGTTTTAGCGAAGATTGGTACAATTTTTATCGAAGAAATAATTCAGCAACTACTTAAAGCATCTGTACCAGTAGTTTTAGCCAGATCACCCTTAACTTGTGAGGCAAAATATGGAATTTGTAGTTTCTGCTATGGATTTGATTTAACTACCAGAGAACTGGTTTCTCTTGGGACACCTGTAGGAGTAGTTGCTGCTCAAGCTATTGGTGAACCTGGTACACAGCTAACCATGCGTACTTTCCATACCGGAGGTATTGTAGGACTGGATATTACTCAGGGATTACCTAGAGTAGAAGAGCTATTTGAAGCAAGGACCCCTAAAATTGTAGCGCCTTTATCAGAAATCGCCGGCAAGGTTTCTGTTGTGGAGACAGAACTTGGGATCCGGGTAAGAGTTAGAACCACCCAAAAGCCTCATGAGGAGCGAGAGTATGTTATCCCCGCCACCTCTACTTTATCGGTTGAGGAAGGCCAGTTAATTGACGCAGGCACAATCTTGGCCACCGGTCACATTGATGTTAAAGAGACTTTACGCATACAAGGCTTGAGGGCTGCTCAGAGATATATCGTAGATGAGGTACGGACTGTTTATGAATCCCAAGGTGTACCTATTAACGAGAAACATTTTGAGGTGATTGTGAGAAAAATGTCTGATAAAGTAAGAATTGAATCTCAAGGTGATACAAATCTATTACCGGGTGAGATTATTGATGAACTCAGGTTTGAAGAGGAAAATAGAAGGGTTTTAGCAGGCGGAGGAGAGCCAGCTACAGCGGAAGTGATAGTATTGGGTATTACCAGGGCATCATTGCAGACTGAAAGCTTCTTGTCCGCTGCTTCCTTCCAGGAAACCACCTCAGTTTTGTCAGATGCAGCCATATCAGGTAAGGTTGATAAGCTGATAGGGCTTAAAGAAAATGTTATAATAGGTCGTTTAATTCCTACTAGTCCCGAGAGAGCTCAGGTGGAAAGATAAAATGCCAACTATTAGCCAATTAGTTAGAAAAGGTAGAAAGACTATCAGTAAAAAAATTAAGGCTACTGCCTTAAGACGTAGCTTTAATGCTAAAAAAAGACGGTTCATACAAGCTTTTAGTCCGCAAAAGCGGGGAGTGGTAACTTTGGTCAAAACAATGACTCCCAAAAAACCAAACTCAGCTTTGAGAAAAGTAGCTAGAGTGAGACTTTCCAATAGAACTGAAGTAACAGCCTATATTCAGGGAGAAGGACATACCTTAGCAGAGCACGGTATAGTGTTGGTTAGAGGCGGTAGAGTGAAGGATTTGCCCGGAGTCAAATACCATTTAGTTAGAGGAAAGCTTGATTTGGCTGGTGTGGTAGGTAGAAAAAGAGGCAGATCAAGGTATGGCACTAAAAAAGGTGGAGGAGGTCCAGCACCTAGAGCCGCACAACCGGCAGCTCCAACAGCATAAGGATTTAAACTATGAGAGGTAAAAAGGCTGAAAAAAGAATACTTCCTCCAGACCCTATTTATGGATCAAGGTTAGTTAATAGATTCATCAATAAGGTGATGAAAGATGGCAAAAGATCCACGGCCCAAGCTTTAGTTTATTCAGCTTTAGAAGAAATTAGGCAAGCCTCCAAACAAGATCCGGTAACTGTATTTGAAAAAGCTATTCAAAACGTTGCTCCCAAAATGGAAGTTAGGCCAAGAAGAGTAGGTGGTGCTTCATATCAAGTGCCTGTTGAAGTTCGGGGCGACAGAAAAGAAGCATTGGCAATCAGGTGGATTTTAGCAGCAGCCAGAGCTAAATCTAACAGCCAATATCATAATTTTGGTAAAAAGCTGGCAGCAGAACTCATGGATGCTGCAAATAATACTGGGGTTTCTATCAAAAAGCGTGAGGATACTCAAAAAGTAGCAAATGCTAACCGTGCCTTCGCCCACTTCCGCTGGTAAATTTTCTTCTATGAGTAGAGAAACAATTTATAGGTTAATGCATGAAGATTCAGACAATGCCAAAATGTGTTTAAGCCCCCATGCCAGAAACCATTTAGTAATATATAGAGGAGCGATCAGCACTGAGGGAGTTAAAATCCTCCCTCTGGTAAGGGAAGTTAGAGATGCACACGGAGAAGAAGCTAGGAAGATAATTGAACAATTGAGGCCTTCTTTGATAGCAGAAGGAAAAGGTAGAAATGTGACTCTTTTAGCTGAGGGACGACCTTATATGAGAAGAAGTCAACCAGGTGATTGGGGTGTGAAATACGAGCTACATAATCACGGGCATGATTCCATCAGCTAAATTTTCCAAAGTTTTCAGTGTGGTTTTTGAGTAGTTTGCTATAATTTCCCTGTGCAAAATATAAAAATTAGACGTTACGAGCCGAAAGATCACGAGGCTGTTTGGGAACTGCATAAATTAGGCTTAGCGGAAGTTGGAGTAAAACCTTATCGTCATAACCGTTGGAATAGTGATTTTGACAATATTGAGGATGTTTATCTTAAAAATGGAGATTTTATAGTTGTTGAAATCGAAGGTAAGATTGTAGCGATGGGAGCTTTCAAAAGGATCACGGAAGAAGTTGCCGAGCTAAAAAGGATGAGGGTACATCCAAATTTTCAAAGAAAGGGTTTTGGTCAAGCAATAATTCAAGAACTGGAAAAAAGGGCAAAGAAGCTAGCTTATAAAAAGATGATATTAGATACTGGTGAGAAAATGAAAAAAGCTCAAAGTTTTTATAAGAAAAATGGTTACAGGGAAACTGGTAGAAAAGTTTTAACTGAAGATTACCATGCCATTTTCTATGAGAAAGAGCTAATATAAAAGTATTCAAGTAATGATTAAGATTGTTTTTGAATCTCATGCAACAACTTTTGATAATGAAAAGCATCTATCTTCCGGACATAACGACGTGGATCTATCCCCCATCGGCATTGAACAAGCTAAACAATCAGGAGAAAGACGCAAAGATGATCATTTTGATGTAATATTTTGTTCCGATTTACAGCGAGCCTACAAAACAGCCGAAATAGCATTTGGAAATAAGTTCCCTATTATTAAAGATTCCAGGTTAAGAGAGTGTGACTATGGAGATTTAACAAATCATCCGTCTGAGGAAGTGGAACCACTAAAAGTGGAACATATATCCAACCCTTTTCAAAATGGAGAATCCTATGAGGATTGCATGAAAAGA
>CAZYBP010000057.1:4848-5786 GCA_964645555.1 uncultured Gammaproteobacteria bacterium | reverse complement strand
CGGAATAATTGGAGCTTACTTTGGCATTACCAAAGATAATCAAGGAGGTAATTCCCTGTTTTATTCCATGGCAGCTCATGGTTTATATAATTTGATAGCTATCTCGGTGATTTAAAAAAGTGAAAATTGTTAAACTGCTGATTTTGGTTGTACTGATGGGTGTAATTCCGACGGTCGTTTCAGCTGAAATCAAACAGCCAGGGTTTGGAACCAGTATTGGAATTGTTCCCAAGCTGCCAAAAACTCCTAATGATCCGATTCTGCAAAATGGCCATGTTTACCCTAACTGGGGCCCTCCTTGCCAAAGATACACTTATTCCACCATTTATCAAGATAAAGCGGGCAAGGCTCCAGAATATATGAAAATTTATTTCAACGGCAAGATGTTTGATATGACAAAAGCTGATCCCAGTGCTTTTGACTTCAGAAAGGGTGTTAAATATGAATATGAGCTTGTCCCCAATAAATTAGGTTCTAATTTTTATTATTTTGAAGCTTCCAATGGTTTAGGTAAGACCCGCGACTCAATTATTGATTCTCCGGATAATGGTCCGGTTTTGTTTGAGAGCGCTTTTGATAAAAATGAAATTGCTTTAATTGATCCTTCTTCCGGAAAAAAAGTTTTACAGTTTCCCACAGGCAAGGAGTGGGTGGGAGGGGTGGCTTTGTCTGATGATGGTAAATATCTGGCTACCAAAACTTCCCAGCATGTTTATTTATTTGATACCTCAAAAAATAAACCTTTGTGGCAGTTTAACTGTGAGGATTGCCGCATTGGTGATGATGTTAAAGGAGGAGTGGATATTTCCGGAGATGGTTCAAAAATAATTGCTGCTATTGGTGAGACTACCTTACTATTTGATAAATCAAGCAGTAAGCCTTTGTGGAAATACCAGAAAAATAATAATAATTCCTATAATGTTGCCATTTCCAGGGAT
>CAZYBP010000057.1:0-4838 GCA_964645555.1 uncultured Gammaproteobacteria bacterium | reverse complement strand
GAAAATATATGGCTGCGGGGACGGCAGGGGAAGAATCAAATGTCAATTCCAACCTGCTGATTTTATGGAATGATAAATCAGCAATTCCTCTTTGGCAATACCATGCTTCTGGTAATTTCCATGACGTTTCTTTATCGGATGATGGTAAATTTATTGCCGGGGCCACAGGCTGTCCGGACAGGAGGGCTTATATTTTTTCTAAGGATTCCAACAAACCAGTGATGAGAAGTGAACCATTAACTTATGATTCACCTATCTCCAAAAGCAAAATTAGCGCAGATGGAAAATTAGCTGTTTTTACGACTGAAGGTGGACCTGACTCGTCGGTCGTGCTTTTATTTTCCAAGGATTCTACTAAACCTTTATGGAAATTTGAGGACGGAAAACAGCGGGCAGCCCGGGGTTTAGGGTTTTCCTCTGATGGGAGAAATATCGGGGTGGTGACTATGGCAGGGGATGCTTATCTATTTGGTAAGGATAGCAATACCCCATTGGGAAAATGGCCTTTGGGAAAAGCCATGGGGGCTATGGCTATTTCTGATGACGGTTCGTTTCTGGCAGCAGGAGGAGTGGATAATAAAGTGCACATTTTACAAAAAGGATCTAAAGATAGTAAAGAGGTTACCTTTAATGAATATTTAGAGGAGTTGGCTATTTCTAAAAATGGTAAGTATATTGCTGCCGGTACAGGTGGTTCAATTTACTTTTTTGAAAGTTTTGCTGATGAGAATAAAATATTTGAGTGTAAGAATGTGATTGAACCATTGCCGGAAGTACAAGTTGCAAACTTTGGGGTGGTGGATCAAGGCAGTCCGGAAATGGTGGCCAAAAACAGTGACAGAGAACCTGGACTTTTGGAGATTATTATTGATTTCATCAAAAATATCTTTAGGCCTAAATCTGACTCAATAAATCAAAAGCCCGAACTTCCGCCACAAAGCTCCGTTACTGATCAGAAACGGTCGGGAGAATCGACAGGTCAGGCTGTCTGTGGTAATGATTTATGCGAGCCTGGATTGGGAGAATCCAAAGAAAATTGTTCCAAAGATTGTTCTGGAGGAAACTAAATGGATCAAAAAGGCCGTGTCCTGAGCGAATGTAATGAGTCGAAGGGTTTTTCCCATCCTTTTTTGATAATAGGCATTCTGGCAATAGTTGCAGTGGCAGCTTTCGGCCTCTTACGGTTTACCGGACAAAGGTTTGGTCCTGAAAAGAGCCAGTCCTGGCAAGAAGTCGGACCGGTTATTCCCGGTACCTTTGCCGATGCTGAAGTAGTTGATTTAGGGGATGGTCAGTATCGGATATACTACAGCGCTGAGCCAGAAACAGTAGGGTTTGAGGGGCAAGTTTATTCAGCTGTTTCTCAAGATGGGGTCAACTGGAAACAAGAGGAAGGGATACGAATGAAATGGGCGATTTTCCCGGATGTTGTTAAACTGTCTGATGGCACTTGGCGGATGTATTTTCAAAATGCCGGTGTTATTAAAAGCGCTATTTCCTCTGATGGACTTTCCTGGACCGATGAGCCCGGAATACGGATTGATAGTAACGAACAGGGATTTAGTTTAGAAAACGTCGGTGCCCAGAGTACTGTCTGGTTAGAGGATGGCACTTTTATTATGCTTTATCGCGGGACAATAAATCAGCCATATCAAACCAGCGAAAAAATTCCTAATAAAGATACTCATGTATATTTTTGGGCAACCTCCAAAGATGGTTTAAATTTTGAAAAGAAAGGATTGGCTATTGATTCCAGAAACGAAACGTTACTGGGGGCAGTGGATGGGGCCGAGTGGGTAAAATGGGACCCTTCTGAAATGCGGGTTTATGTTTGGAGCTATGCAGGAGTTTTCCATGTAACTTACAAGGATGGAACCTTTTCTGAGCTAAACTTTGACTTTACTAATAACAAAGACTCAATGGCTAAATTTGCGCCCAATCCTCCTTCTGATCCAACCTTGGCAAAAATTAATGGCAAATGGTTTATGTACTTTGGCCAACACACAAAGGGTATTTACTATGCAACTTACTAAAATATGAATTGTCTTTATTTGAAAAATAAAGCATTAAGAAAGTAGAAATTAGATAAACAGCTATTGACAATAATTTTTGAGGTGTGATAGTGTGATAACAATGGCAAATTTAGCTGATGATTTAAAGAATACTCTTTCCTCTGTAGTTTCCGGTGCAGGTGATGTAGTTGCTACCACCAGAGATATTGTAAAGAATAATTTGGTAGATACCTTGAGAGCCGGTGGTGAAGTTGCTGCTTCATCAGTTGATGCAGCAGGTAGAGTAGTTTCCGAAGGAGTCAAGGCTGTTTCAGATGCTGGAGTATCAGTTACTCAAGCAGTTACAGGTTTGGTAAGTGGGGCTGTTGAAGGGGTAAAAGAGGTTGGTGGAGATGTTGGTGGTGCTACCAGGGAAGCTGCTCACGGGGCAGTTAAGGGTGTACAGGAAGTTGGAGGAGATGTGGGAGAAGCAGCAGTGTCAGCAGTAGACGGTGCAATTAAGGCAGCTCACAATATAGGTGGGGACTCAGGGGAGCTTGCCAAAGATGCAGTCTTGGGAACTTTGAAAGCAGCTGATGAAATTGGTGGTGAAGCAGGTGGAATAGTCAGAAAAGCACTTCTCAATGCAGTAGCACTTCCTCATGATATTATTGATGCCCTCCTCACCGGTAAGACAGAATAATTTTTAAGCTTCAGGATTAATATTAGCTATTTCAATTAGTGGACTTGCTTTAATTAAATATGCTAATCTAGAAAATATGAGTGATACAAATGATGTTTGTCCTAAATGTAATTCTCCTTTGTCTCCGGTAACTGAAACTTCAACAGGGAAAAAGTTGCAACGCTGCAGCAAGGGTTTTTGGAATAAGGAAACACATAAAAATGAAGGTTGTGAATATGTAAAATGGTTAATTACAGAGCCACAGCAGCTGGATGAGAAATGTCCTAAATGTGATTCGGCCCTGGTTTTACAATTTACCCGTTTTGGTAAAAAGATGAAAAAGTGTTCTGCCGGAGGGTGGGATAAAGAGGCAAGAAAAGCTACAGGTTGTGATTACGTTGAGTGGATTAATGGAACTCAGGAACCGCTTGATTTAGATTGTCCGGAATGCGGAAAAAAATTGGTGCTTGCTACAACTTCTTCAGGTAAAAAGATGGAGAAGTGTTCTACAGCAGGGTGGGATAGTGCAGAGCGTAAAGCTACGGGTTGTACATATATTAGGTGGTTAAAGCCCGGGGAAGTTTCAATAAGCAGTGCAGGAGAAGAGTTCCTACCCCCGCAAGAATAGTTGAGACGCATTTAACGCCCTTTGTTTCTGATGCAAGATTAAAAAGGGAGAGTATGGAAACGGATTAACGGGCTTTGTTTCATTATGAATATTATGCCTTTTAAAGAATAGGCACGTCTTCTGTGTCCTTTTGCCAAATATTGTCAGTAACATCAACAAAATTGTAGGGTTTTCCGTAACTAGAAAAGTATACCCTGTTCTCCAGTATTTGATAATTTGTATTGAAGTAATTGTTAAAGATTAACCGAAAAATATTTACAGGGGTTACCGATTCATGGATAAAGTTATTTTTGCCGGGTAGATAAGAAGCAACAAAAGGTTTCATCCTTTCCTGAATTAAATTTGGATTATATTCTTCCATCCCGGGTGTTGCAGCTGAACCGTGATCGGCTTGTATAATTATTATCGGTAGATTATTTTTATCCGAAGTTAATTCTTCAACTAATTCTTCCATTTTCTTGTTAATGAATTTCAATTGGTTGACGTAAGCCTCTTTGTTTGCAAAAGCCTTTATATTATTTGCTTGGTTAAGTTGTATATCTTTAATGGGTTCCCCATTAGCCCCGAATACAAAAGGTGGATGTGGAGAAACAATGTGAGCAAATACAAAGATTGGATTTTCAACCTCTTCTCTGATAGTTGCTAATTTAGAGAAGGTACATAAAACCCGCTCATGTTGGTTTTGCAGCGAAAGTATATTCTCGAGAGGCCTAAGTATTGTAGTTAAAAGTAAAGCGGTTATGTAATCATTGTCTTTTATGCAGGTAATATTTAAATCTGCAAATTTGTTATTATTACTTATTCTTCTTCCAGAGTTAAAATTGATAGTTTTGTACCCTTTTGTTCCGAGGAATTTTAATAGTTCGTTATTCTTAAGCATGTCTGATGCAATAACCGCATTTGTGGAATCCTTACCTACCATATCAGCAAGATAATTTATATATTTCATATTAAGCGAGGATGCTAACGAAAGATAAGTTAAGGCGTAATTACTACGGGCCTTAGAAGCTATGTTAAAACCTTTCTTTTTCAGGAAAGCCTCAAATGTATTGTTGTCATAACCGTAAATTCTCTCCAGGACTTCGCTGTTTGCGTATCCATCTAAAATAATATAGTAAATATTAGGAAGATTGGTATATATTAAGGAAGTCTTTTTATCTCCTGAATTAGACAACCCAGAAACTTTAGAAGTTAAGGGATTTATAGATAAGATGTAGTTAAATTTTAGATTGAAATAAAAAATCTGAAGTAATGAGATAATAATCAAGAAAATACTGATTTTGTTGATTAATTGAGTAATCGGAATTAGGTTTTTACGTAACTTAATTATAAAAATTGCGCCACCTATTAAAAGTATTAACCATAAAGATAGCATTAATCCTAAAACAAAAAGCCCGATACTATTTTGACCGTTAGCATATTCATATAATAACCAATCCAGTGGGCTATAGACATGACCATAAGAGTAGAATAACAATAAAAAATAACTTACCAGAAGGCTTGTTTTATACCTGTTTCCAACTAAGGAATAGAGTAA
>CAZYBP010000056.1:0-6237 GCA_964645555.1 uncultured Gammaproteobacteria bacterium | reverse complement strand
ACGTTTCTATTTGATAAGTGCTGAAAGCATCTAAGCACGAAGCAAACCCCAAGATGAGGTATCTTTAAGATCCGTCGTAGACTACGACGTTGATAGGTTGGCGGTGTAAGTACTGTAAAGTATTTAGCCTACCAATACTAATGATCATAGTTGAGATTTTTTGACTTGATATGTTCATGTAAATTGAACATATATGGCTTTTTCAATAATACGTATTCACATTTTAGAGTACAAATATTATTCTATATTTATGCTCAGAAGAAGTAAGATCTTTAAATTTACTATTTTATTTGTAATTTTAATAAGCTTAGGTGTAGTTTTATTGGGAAATAAAACCTCTAAAGTAAAATTAGTAAAGCAATCTCCGGTTCCAACAGCATTATCCTCAAAGACATCGCAGCCGAATCAATATGCAATTCATGGTTTTATCTTTGCCAATTATCCAATTGAGGCAAAAACTTATCTTTTTGATGCTGCTAAAAGAACCGGTAAAACATTAATAAGATTTGATTTTGCCCGACCTACTATTGAAAAGCAGGGTAAATTTGATTTTACAAAGCAAGATGAAAATATGAAACTAGCAAAAGATAGGGGACTGGAAGTTGTTGGTATCCTTGGACAATCAACGGTTATTAACTCAAATGATTTGCAAGCCTATAATAATTACATTAAGCAAACTGTCAGGCATTATCCTCAAGTTAAATATTGGGAAGTTTGGAATGAACCTAATTCTAGAACTTTATACGCCAATAATCCAGCTGGGTTTGCTAGAATTTTAAAGGTTTCCTATCAAACGATCAAAGAAACTAATCCCCAAGCTTTGGTATTATTCCCTGGAGTAATTTTTGATGCAGCTTGGCATCAGGAATGGACTAAAAAGGTATTAGAAGATCCGGATAATCCAGGTAAAAATAGTTATGATATTGCTAATGTGCATATTCGAGGTTCATTGGAAAAAGCAACCAACAATACTAAAATAGCTTTAGAAGGTTTCCGGAAATATGGTTTGATTAATGCTCCTTTATGGATAACAGAATTTGGTTATTCTGCTGAACCTTATTATCAATCAGATCCTCAATTTAAAGGTAGTGATGTTTTATCAGGGGAGCAAGCTCAAGCCAATTATTATCAAGCAACTCTACCTGTACTTGTTTCAATGGGTGTAGATAAGGTCTTTGTTACTTTAAGAGACAATGAAGCTGATAAGTGTGGTCCACGTAAGTCTCCGTTTTGTTATGAAGGAATGGTTACCTTTGGTAAGGATCCAACTAAGCTGAAAGATAGACCTGCTATGGCTGTATTCCAATCCCTTTAAAAAATAAAGTTCCCAAAAGGCATATAAAATAAAGTATCTTAATTACTGGCTTTTTTGTTAGGTTAATGATAGTTTAAAATTATGCCCAAAAGATCTGCCCGTGGTTTTACTTTGGTTGAGCTTTTAGTTATAGTTTCCGTTATTGTAACCTTGTTTGTAGCAGGAATAGCTGGTTTTGCTAATATCCAAAAAAATACTAGAGATGTAAAAAGGAAAGCAGATCTTAAGGCTATAGCTAAAGCACTGGAATTACATAGAGGTGATACTGGGTATGCGTTCCCTCAACTCAGCTTTTTTTCCTCAAACGCTATACCTGCAGATCCTGGGCTTAAACCTTATTGTTTGGCAGGTAGTAGCTCGGTTATCCCGCCATCTATAACATCTCCTTGGGGTGATGGTCCTGGTAACCCCTGTCCTACCGTAAATGATCCGAATGGAGTCCCATTCACTTATGCGGTTATCAATCCTCAGTACGGTTTTACTCAGGGTAATAAAGCATGGAAGGCTTGTGCGGTATTGGAGGTTCCTTCGGGCACTGTTTACTGTTTATCTAATCAGCAATGATGATCTTTTTGTTTTAAGTCTTGATGCTTGAGATTTAGAAGCATTTTTTGTATACTTTAATTCTCGGTGGTTTGAGCGCGCCGGTTCTACCTGATCTCATCTCGAACTCAGTCGTAAAAAGGCGCAGCGGGGACGATAATATATCCGCAAGGGTATGTGAAAATACCTCACTGCCGGGATTTCATTAAAGCCAGCAGTAAAGCTGGCTTTTTTGTTTGACAATTTCCTTAGCTCGTCTGATAATTAATTAATGTCTGCCCCCAAAGGTTTCACTCTTATAGAGTTACTTATAATTGTTTCCCTTATTACAATTTTGTCGGTAATTGGTATGACAGTTTTTGGCAATATGCAAAAAGCACCGAGAGATACAAGAAGAAAAGCAGATATTAATGCAATAGCTAAGGTTCTTGAAGTAAATAGAGTCACCACAGGATATCCAGCTCTTTCAGGCACATTTTTTACCTCAGGTAATATCCCGTTTGATCCACAAGAATCAAGGCCAAACGAGGCTTCTCAAAAAGGATGTGGAAACCCTGCTATAAACGATAATTATTCAGATAGATGTTGGTATTGCTACAAATCTTCTGGGCAGGTTGGTATTTGCGGACCCAGTGATTACTGGTTAACAGATAATCGTGCCGGGTCCTCATGGACAATTTGCGCTAATTTAGAAGCTACTCCTGGATATTATTGCAGAACTAATCAACAATAAAGTATTGGTCTTTTTTCTCATTAGAACTTTTGTTGTGTTTGGTGTATAATGGCTACATCTTAAACAGAAAGAGATGGTGATTATGTGTGGCAAAGAATTTAACAAATAAGCAGAGCTTGCGGTCTAAAGATCTAAATACTTCTAATTCCATCATGGAGAAGCTGCTGGCTTCTCAAAATCAAAAAATTACTCATCCTTCACGCGGACAGCAAGTTGAAGGAGAAATAGTTTCCATCACAGATAAAGAAATCACACTTGATTTAGGTACTAAGGCAGAAGGTGTACTGCAAAGAAAAGAACTAGAACACCAGGATCTAAATATAGGCGATAAACTCAAAGCATATGTTTATCAGCCGGAAAATGAATCCGGTCAAGTGGTTTTGTCTATTTCCCAACAAACACGGTCAACAACAGCCACTAGTGGCAACAGAGGAAATAGAGGACTTGCATGGGATAAATTTATCAGAGCACAAAATCAAAAAAGTAAGTTACAAGGACAGGTTTTAGAGCTTAATAAAGGCGGATTAATAGTTGAAGTAGAAGGAGTTAGAGGCTTTTTACCTAATTCTCAAGTTGGGTTTGAATTACTTAGCAAATCAGGTGGGGGTATGGAAAGTTTGATTGGTCAGACATTAAGTTTAGGAGTAGTGGAAGTAGATAGCAACAACAATAAATTGATATTTACTCAAAGAGGACAAGTATCTGAGGAGATTAAGAATAAACTAAAGGAATTTAAGACTAATCAAACGGCTAACGGCAAAATTGTAGCTGTCTTGCCTTTTGGATTGATTGTGGATGTTTCGGGAGTAGAAGGGTTAGTTTTTATCTCAGATGTAGCTTGGGAAAAGATAGAGGATTTATCCAAAGATTTTAAAGCAGGGCAGGAGATACGAGTAGTTATTACTGGAATTGACGAGGAATTAGGACGGTTGAATTTATCTATCAAGCAGTTATCAGAAGATCCTTTTGCCAAACTGGCAGAAAAATATCCAGCTGATGAGGTTGTTAAAGGAGAAATTGTATCTGTATCTGATTTAGGAGTAACAGTTAAGCTTGAAGATGGAGTAGAAGGGTTATTATCTGCTTCTAAAATGGATGCCAACACAACTTACGAGGTGGGTAAAAATATTACTCTACTTGTGGATAATGTCGATACATCAAGAAGAAAAATTAGTTTAGCACCGTTTGTTACCTCTACTGCAGGGTTAATCTACAAATAGTATAAAGTATTATGTATAGTGTATAGAGGGAAAGCACAAAATCACCCTTTATACTTTATACCCTATACTCTATACTCTTCATCTGATATGTCGAAAGTTTTCTCCAGTTATATCTGTCAACAATGCGGTTACAAATCAACTCAATATTTGGGTAAATGTCCCCAATGTGACAGCTGGAATTCATTTGTGGAAACAGTTGAAGAAGGTCAAAGGTCAAAACTCAAAGGTCAAAAGTATGGTAGCTCTGAAAGAGCTGAGATTATAGATTTATCAAAGATTCACAAAACAGATTATCAAAGAATAGATACAGGGTTTGAGGAATTTAACCGGTGTTTAGGCGGGGGAATTGTGGCAGGTTCGTTGGTTTTAGTTTCAGGAGACCCAGGGATTGGGAAGAGTACGCTGCTGACACAGTTAGCCTTACGGGTTAAGAATGGAAAAAGTAATTCTGCACTCAACGCTCTGCACCCTACGCTCTATGTGGCTGGAGAGGAATCTGCCCAACAAATTAAAATTAGAGTGGATAGAATTCAGCCAGGAGCAAATATATCTGTTTTAAATGAGGTAGATGTAGATAATATTATAAGTAGCATTGAAAGCTTTCGGCCAAATTTGGTGATAGTAGACTCAATACAAACTCTAGAAACTACAGATTTAGAGTCAATTGCTGGTTCTGTCGGACAAGTGAGGGAGTGTGCCCATAGGTTGCAGATGATAGCCAAGGCGCTGCATACTGCCATTTTCTTGGTAGGCCATGTCACCAAAGAAGGGACTATTGCCGGCCCTAGGACCTTAGAACATTTAGTAGATGTAATCTTGTCTTTGGAAGGAGAAGCAAATAGTCAATTTAGAGTTTTACGCTCTACTAAAAATAGATTTGGTCCGACAGATGAGGTAGGCGTATTTGAGATGGAAGATAAAGGCATGATTGAGGTAAAAAATCCTTCCAAATTATTTTTAGAGCAAAAAGTAGAAGCACCTGGTTCAGTCGTAGTTTCTACCTTAACTGGCTTAAGGCCTCTTTTAGTAGAAATTCAGGCTTTGGTAACCAAAACTAATTTACCCATACCAAGAAGAACTGGATCTGGTGTAGACAATAATAGGTTACAGCTTCTGGTGGCAGTTTTACAAAAGAGAATGGGCTTGCCTTTATATGATCAGGACATTTTTGTAAATGTAACTGGGGGATTTAGGTTGACAGAACCGGCAGTGGATTTAGGTATTTGCATGGCTATTGTATCTTCTTTTAAGGATCAATCAATTACCCCAAAAACGGTTCTTATAGGTGAAGTAGGGCTACTGGGGGAGCTTAGAAATGTTAGGGAAGTAGACAAAAGGTCAACTGAGGCCAAAAAGCTTGGATTTACTAATATTGTTTCTTCTGAAAATGCCAAAAATCTCTCCCAAGCAGTTAAATTGTGCTTTAAGTAGTGGTTGTGTCAGCTGTAATTTTGTGGGAAAATATTAATTAGGTAAGGGTTATTGTTTTTTCTCCCCTTGCTGAAAGGATTCTAGATAGTTACTACACGCGAAGCGTGGAACTATCGCAAATCCTGAAAGGACTTATTTGTGCGTTTAAGACAGGTTTTCCGCCTGATTTGGGCGTTTATTTTTGCAACCTTTGCAGCTATATTTTCTCAACTGATTCCTCCAATTTTTGGGGAGCAATCCTTTGTTATCAGAACACTGCTTACTCTAGCTGCAGCCGGGATTGGTTATGTAGTTTTCCCTAATGTGGCCCGCTGGGTTCGGGTTATTACCATGACTACTTTCAATTTTGTAGTGCACAGGGTTTCTGCGGAAGTTTCCAGCCAGATGGCCAAATTTGCCAGGCCAAACCCCATGTTTAGCCATTCAACCGGTCAAGTAGGGGCGGTTAGTTTAACCCGCCCTATGATTTTAGATACCTCAGCCATTATTGACGGCAGGGTTTTAGATGTTGTCAAAACAGGCTTTATTAATGGTTTGGTGTTAGTGCCTAAGTTTATCCTGATTGAACTGCAGCAAGTGGCAGATTCCTCAGATGATTTAAAAAGACAAAGGGGCAGAAGAGGATTTGAAGTAGTGGAGGAGTTGAAAAAGAATAAAATGATCAGGCTGGAGGTTTGGGATAAAGATTCTGGTGGTAAAAGTGTGGATGAAAAGTTGATGAATTTGGCTAAAGCCTTACATGGTAGAATTCTGACTACGGATTTTAACCTAAATAGGTTAGCTACCATTTCTAATATATCAGTTTTAAATGTTAATGATTTAGCCAATGCTGTTAAAGCAATTGCTTTACCGGGTGAGTCACTAGAATTAAAAATTGTCCATCTAGGTAAGGATAAAACTCAAGGGGTTGGATATTTGCCTGATGGAACTATGGTAGTTATAGAAGATTGTGCGGAGAAATTGGGTAAAACCATTAAAATCCAAGTTACTAAAAA
>CAZYBP010000055.1:2133-6248 GCA_964645555.1 uncultured Gammaproteobacteria bacterium | reverse complement strand
CGACTGAAAATCAAAAAGGTATACCAAAATGGCTGATAGGTGTAGGCGTTGGTCTACTTATAGTCATCGCAGGCGCTTCTGCTTATTTCATTTTGGGTATAGGTCAATCTTCTCAACAAACAACTTCTGTACCTGCAGAAGTGAGTAAACCTACTATCCAAACACCGCCGCCAATAGAAACCCGTTCAACTCCTCCATCCACCGGTCAACCAGCAGCCACAGGTTCAGCTAGTTTTGGTGAATTACAAAGCGGAAATCAATCTTCTCAAGCCACATCTGCTGCAGATCTTCTACGCCAAAGGCAACAAGGCAGATAAATCCCTACTTGGGGTTTATCACAGAAAATCCAGTGTATTTTTGCAAGGCTTCCGGAATTTTAACTGATCCGTCTTCTTGTTGAAAGTTTTCCAAAACGGGGATTAAAATCCTGGGTGAGGCAATGGCTGTGTTATTTAAAGCATAACAAAATCTAACTTTAGCGTCTTTATCTTTATACCTAATCTTTAGTCTGCGGGTTTGAAAATCGTAAACGGCCGAGTTTGAATGAGTTTCGCCATATCCAGATCGACTTGGCATCCAGGTTTCTATATCATAAGTTAAAGCTGCCTTTTTACCCATATCCTCTGAAGACAAACACACTACTTGATAGGGAAGACCTAGTATTTGTAAAATTTCCTCACTGTTTTCTTGGAGCTGCTTAAAAAAACCTAGAGACTGCTGATCATCTGCTTCACAAAGTACAACCTGCTCTACTTTGTAAAACTCATGCACCCTATACAAACCCTTTGTATCTTTACCGTAAGAACCAATTTCTGTCCTAAAGCAAGATGATAAACCTACCATTTTTTTGGGTAAATCTTTTAAATTAAATGTTTCATCTGAATGCATGGCCATCAAAGGAATTTCGGCAGTTCCCACCAAAAAATCTTCATCCCCCACCCGGTATGTATCTTCCTCACCCCAGGGGAATTGCCCCCCTCCCACCAAAGCAAATCTTCTATTAATTACCGGTGGGACAACAGGTTGAAAACCTTTCTGGACTAGATGTTCAAAAGCAAATTGTAAAATAGCCCAATGGAGTTTGGCACCCTCATTTTTTAAATAGTATCCTCTAAAACCACCAACTTTAACTCCTCTTTCAAAATCCACAATATCTAAACTTTTTCCCAGTTCAATATGATCTTTTATCTTAAAGGCAAATTCAGCACTTTGCCCTTCTTTGCGGATTACTTTATTTTGGCTGGCATCTCCAATAGGTACATCATCCAGTAAAATATTCGGCACCTGAAGCATCAGTTTTTGCCATTCATCTTCTATACTTTTAAGTTGTTTTTCCAGGTTATCCAGCTCATCTTTAATTTTTTTACCTTCCTCGATATTTTTGTCCTTCGCGGCTGTATTTCTCTTTGCTCTTAGGTCATCAACTTTAGTAATTAATTCTCTCCTTTGATCATCCAGGTTAAGTAACTTCTCCAAATCAATATTAGCCTTTCTGGCTTTAATTGATTTTTCAACTTTTTCTTTATTTTCTCTAATGAAATTGATATCTAACATGTTCTCACTTATCTTGCCACTCTCTGGCCGGCTCTATCTCACCCGATAATATCAGTTCGACAGCCTTTTTGTGCCAATCAAATTTAGTAATATGAGTTACCTGCTTAAAATATTTTAACGCATCTTGGGCCCCGGGTACACCTTTTGCTTGAGCTAAAGCATCTAAATTATCAGCTACCTTGACAACCCTTGCTTCTAAACTTTTTCTCTCATTATATTCCGAGACTAAATTAATAATTTCTGTTTTAGAATCCAATCCATCAACTAAAGCCTTTACCCCCTCCTCTTCAATATGCTTAAAAACTCCTCCTGCCATACCTTTAACAAAAGTCCCCACATCCCCCACAATTGTCTCGCCAATATCGTGTACCAAAGCCATTTTTAAGACTTTGTCCGGATTAATTTTTTCTCCATCCTTTTGCAAACTCTTTGCTAGAAAATATGCAAGCAAAGCAGTAGAAAAAGAATGGGCAGCCACAGAATCTGCCTCATTCCTTTTAAATCCCATGGCAATAAAACCCTGTCTTGGCAATTCCTTTGCCCACTGCAAAGTTAAAAAAACCTTCAATATTTTCTTTAAATCTTTGATATCTATATTATTTCCTCTTGTTTTCTGGTTTAAGTATTGGAAACAGTATTACATCTTTTATGGTATGTTGATTAGTTAGAACCGATACAAATCTGTCAATGCCCATCCCCCAGCCGGCTGTTGGAGGCATACCATATTCCAAAGCCTGGATGTAGTCTGCATCTAAAACCTGATGTTCCTCCAAGCCTTTTTTGCCTAACTCCATTTGTTCCCTCCATCTTCTTTCTTGCTCTAAAGGATCGTTTAACTCATTGTATGCTTTGACTAATTCGTAGCCCATACAAATCAATTGAAAGCTGCCTGCAATTTTGGGATTATCCTCTTTGGCCTTGGCCAAAGGCAACATATCTGCCGGATAATCAGTCACAAAGGTAGGTTGTTTAATCTTAGGTCTGGCTACAGCTTTATATAATTCATCCACCAAAGGCCCATATCCGTAAACTGCATGAAGCTCTAGCTTAATTTCTTTTTCTTCTATCACCTTTCTTAACTGCTCTTCAGTTGTAACCTCATCCAAATCTATTCCGCTATTTTGTTTAACTAATTGATTAAATGTTACTCTTTTAAATGGTGGCTTAAAATCTAACTTCTCTCCTTCAAATTCCAGGGTAAACTTGCCATGAACTTCCTTAACAATTTTTGACACCATTTCCTCAGTTAGTTTCATTAAATCCCCGTAAGTTGCATAAGCCCAATAAAATTCCATCATGGTAAATTCCGGATTATGCTGCCTGTCCTGGCCTTCATTTCTAAAATCTTTGCAAATTTCAAATACCTTTTCAAAACCTCCAACAACTAACCTTTTTAAATAAAGCTCATCTGAAATCCGAAGATATAGTTTAATATCCAAAGTGTTATGGTGGGTGATAAAAGGTTTTGCTGTAGCTCCTCCGTAAATTGGCTGCAAGGTTGGGGTTTCCACCTCCATAAAGCCTTTCTCCTCCATAAAATTCCGCATTAATGCTACTACTTTTGATCTAATTTCAAAAACCTTTTTAACCTGCGGATTAATAATTAAATCCACATATCTTTGGCGGTATCTTTCTTCAACATCTTCCAACCCATACCAGGCAGAGGGTAAAGGTCTGATACTTTTAGTTAAAAGTTTATAATCAGCAACCCTAACAGAAATTTCTCCGGCTTGAGTCTTAAAAACTTCTCCTGTAACGAGTAAAAAGTCACCAATGTCAAAGTTCGTCAAAATTTCATATTTTTCACCTGGTAATTCTTGGGTGGCAAAAAATAACTGGATTTTGCCGGACCCGTCTTCTAAATCAGCAAAAGTAATTTTGCCATGAGGACGAAGTGACCTGACTCTTCCGGCCACAGTTACTTTTTTACCCATCATCTTTCGGGCAATCTCTATATTATGTTTTCTAGTTGATTGAGAGGGATAAGGATCTATTCCAAGTCTTTGGATATTTGCTAATTTCTTAAGGCGTTCTTTTTTTAAATCCTCTAAAGCCATGCCTAGAGTATACCTGAAGCTATAATTTTTTAAAAGGAGAGGTTAAATTATTTACCGGAAATCGCCTCTGCTTCTGTAGCTTCCGGTATAATAAAACGTACATACACTACATCTCCATCATACAAATTAACACCTGCCCCCTCGGGTGGACGGTTAACTATTTTATGAAAGATTTCCGAGCCTCTAGTACCGTCTTTGGGAATCTCTAGGTTCTCATTAAGCCCTACCTCAATTAATTCACGTCTACTGCGTCCTGTTGATTCTATCCCCCTTGAATTTACGCGAACTTGCGAATGAACTATAAAAAGTAATTTTGCACCCTCCTCATCAAAAGGCTCATCGATAGGTTGAATCTTCTCCACTAAGTCTCTCTCCTTTAATCCCTCTAGCGACTTTATTGATTCCCATCTTTGTGTCATCAAGAAACCATTATGCAGAGGTCTCCGTCTCGCGCTTTCTCGTCTATGTTGCACTATTGCTCTACCTAAAATATGAGTCCCTAAC
>CAZYBP010000055.1:0-2123 GCA_964645555.1 uncultured Gammaproteobacteria bacterium | reverse complement strand
TGTGTTCCGGTAAAATAGCCCTTGATGAATATAATACCGGTTCACCTCCAATATCCAATCTTGGGAATATACCATATCCTACCGGTTCTTCTCCGTACAAAATCAACTCCAAAATTGTCCTAGGATGACTTAAACTTTGTAGAATTCTTTTTGTGGTTAATTCGGGATTTCTTGTAGCCCTACCAGGATAAACCGATCTGTATAATCTATCAATGGTTGCCGTAAGAAAAGCATACTCAGATATTACTTTAAAATTACAATCACCAATTTTCTCTACAAAACCATGCTCGGCTCCACTTCTAAGTGTCTTAATAGAATAAGTCCTGGTCTGCCCTCTAAAAGGTGTCATTAATCCATAACGAAAACTCTCCCTCTGCTCTTGTCTCAGTAAATCTCCACTAGAGTCCTCCCCACTGATCGACATAGCAACCATTGGGAGCTCCCCATCTTTTCCTCTCATTATAGATACACCTGGCTCTGGCTGAGCCCTGTTTGCTTCTAATACCATATTAAGAAGTGAATTATACCGTCTATATTTAGATATTGCAATTAAGGAGTGTAAGAAAAACGAAAGGATTAAATTTATCTATATTTTTTTATAAAAAACTCAGCGTCTTTTCTAGTACCTGAAGAAAGAAGTCGCTCTAAGATTGAAGACAATTCATGAAGTGATATAAATATCTTGGTAAAATTCGGAATAGCCATGCCTTTTAACTGTTTTAAAGCCTCACTTTCCAACATAAAGTTAATGAAAATAGTACCCCCCAGAGTGTAACTTAACATAGATTTATCCTTCTTTCTTTTTTCTGCCAAAAAGAAGCTTCTACAAAGAAATGCAATTAACATCGATTCAAGCTGTTTCGTGGTAACTACATCTTTTAAAAGTAACGAGCCACACACCCTAATCCCTAATGCGGTGGCTGCCAATTCTTTAATCACAGGAGCAAAATCCTGTAAGCTTTTATTAGTATTTTTGTAATTTAGATAACTGTGGGCAAGTTCATGTAGTGCTATATATTCCATATTGCCTCGCTTCAAATCCTCCATAGTAAAGCTTTGTCTGAATTCTTTAGAAAAGATCTCTTTAAAAGTTGGTAGTATTTGCTCTGCTAACCTTAATTCATTAATTTGTCTAAATAAGACTATCTCTAAACCGTTTTTCTCTATAATAGAGGGATCACTTGGAAAATTTAATCCTACGAACATCGTCTTAGCTAGTAGACCAGACAGCAAAACTACATCTTCTACCTTGGTATTAACATTACTGATATTATAGTTAATGATTTCACTTGGGATTAATGCTTTTCTTCTGGCACTTAGTATTAAATCTTTATATTTATTAAATATTTTAGTTTGCTCCAAATCAACAACACCTACCCATCCCTCATATGAAGCCTTGGAAAAAAATAGCTGGTCGTCCAGACGATCATCAGGACCTATGGAAAAATCCAGTTTATACGGCTTCATCTTCAACTTAGCAACAATTGCCTCCTCATACGTTCCTGTTAATAATGCCTTTGCCTGTAACTTAAGGAGTTTGGCAAAACTCTTATTATTGGTAACCTTCGAAGCTTCAATCAACTTATCAGCCAAAGGCTTCAAGAAAGTTGCGTATTTGATATGATAAGGTACAGCTATTAATCTACCATTTACCCTCTCGACAACAGTATATGAAGATGAAATCTCCGGGTTAACCTTAGCTGCCTCTTCAATTTCCTGCTTAGATGCATCATGAGGATAAAAATTAGCTCCTAAGAACTTGGTATTTTCTTGCTGAAGGTAAATAGGGGCAATCATCTCTCCTGCCTCTATCAATAATTTGAGTACTTGAGCCTCATTCTTGGTTAACTTAATCGATTTAAGTTCAAATTTTACCAGTCTGCTCTTATCTTTATTCATAATAATTACTTAATTTCCAAAACTTTACACTTATATCTGACGATTGGTGTTGCTACCTCAACTACCTCGTCTTTTCTGGCTCCCAATAAAGCAGAACCTAGCGGAGATTCATTGGAAATTCTTTTTTTTGTAGGATCTGCTTCTACTCTGCCAACTATAGTAAATTCATCTATACCATCATCCATTTCTATTTTTATTGTTGAACCTATGACTACAAATTCATT
>CAZYBP010000054.1:0-6256 GCA_964645555.1 uncultured Gammaproteobacteria bacterium | reverse complement strand
ATTCGGGAATTCCACTAAAGGAAGCGATGCACGATGAATGACCTCGAGAATATATGTTTCTTTACCATCTAACATCCCCTCAATGTAATCCCTAAGCGCAAATGGCTTATATCTTTCTTGCTGCCATTTTAAGTGATCACGAAAAGTTCTCAGAGGATCAACTGAACCATTTGCGGAGACCTGCTCAACTGCTCTAGAACCATTCATAGGCTTTTTATTCTATCTTTTTACCCTCTAATGTCAATTACTAATACTAGAAAAGATCAGCAACTTGGCTAAATGGCAGGGATTGATAATTCTCTAGTCACCTCTTCTTAGGCAGAAACTTGAGCTTGTTGTGTCTTAGGAGAGGACATCACAACACTCTTTACCACCCTTAAACACTTTGTACAATATTTTTTACCTTTAAATACATGTAAATTGGGTTTTTGGGTTCTTTGATGAATCGGGGCACGTAAAGCCCAAGTTCCTCCTGCACCGGATGAACCTTTCTTGTGCCTTGAGTATGAAACAATATTCTTTGCTTTTCCACAACGTAAACATGCTAGCATGTGGTAAACTATAACATGAACTATCTCAAAACGCAAAGCTCAAAACTCAAATCTGAATCTAAAATCTCAAATCTTTTTAGTTTTAAGATTCAACATTTGTTTTGACGTTTGACATTTGAGCTTTGACATTTCTTTACTATGCCTGAATTCTATGCTCTATCTATACTAGTTTTACTTTTTTCAGTCATTACGCATGAGGTGATGCATGGATATGTAGCATTACTGTTTGGAGATACTACTGCTGAAAGAGCTGGCAGACTGACCTTAAACCCTATACCTCATATAGACTTGTTCGGTACTATCTTATTACCCGCGCTACTAATTTTCACCGGTTCCCCGGTTCTTTTTGGCTGGGCAAAGCCGGTACCTGTTAATCCCTTAAACTTTTCAAACTTAAGAAAAGGTGAACTATTTGTTTCTGCAGCCGGTATTTTGGCTAACTTAGCACTGGCTATTATTGCTGCTTTACTCTACCATCTATTAAACGCTTTCCCTAATACCCCACTACTAGTATTAGGACTGCTAAAATTTACTGCTACAATTAATTTGGTTTTAGGGGTGTTTAATCTCTTTCCGATTCCTCCTTTAGACGGCTCAAAGGTATTATTGTCACAACTGCCATATAATTTAGCCAGAGAATACCAAAAACTTGAGCCATATGGTTTTTTATTACTTTTAATCCTAATGATGGTACCTTTTGGCGGAGGTTCTCTGCTACAAGTAATCTTAGGATCCATTGTCCAGTTCTTAAGCAGCCTTCTGGGTTTCTAAACCTATAGCCGGTTTATTACTTGACTTTCCTACTCAAATTTACTACGATTTAAATATCCTGAAGGACATTTAGTAGATGGCCTTAAGGACTGCCTAAAGAAGTCAAATTCTATTTGGCATCCCTGCTTAGCACGTTAAAAGCTGGATTGTTTTTTTCCTCTATGTTTGTTTAATATAGGGAGACCGAAGTTGGTGTACCAATTTTTGGTATATCACAGGATTCCCACCTTCCGTTTCGGGGGAAAAGGTTCAGCTTGACGACTATTGTGGGGAGAAATTATTATTTTTAAGTTTAGGACGCGTCCAGACAGATTTAGATCTACAATACACTCTGGCAAATCGTATAACACGATTTAGCCTTTTGCATACTTTCTCTCAAAATATTTTCACTAGCAATTCATAGTTAAAAATTGGTAAAATATATAGGTTTTGCCTCCTTAGCTCAATGGCAGAGCGTATGTTTTGTAAACATATGACAACAGTTCGATTCTGTTAGGGGGCTCAAAAATATTTTAAGTTATTTCCTCACCACTTAATTTATTGGTTATTCTAACCTCAACGCCGTTGCTGACTATATTCACAACCATTCCTGGATGCTCAAATTCCAAGGGAAGATCCTGTGGATAAAGTAGAGCTAATTTGGATTGTCTTAGAAGCGCTACATCTTCATGCGCCAATATCCCTCCGCAATCCGATAAAGCAACACTTTGTGGTCTTCTCCCTACATGCAGTTCCGTACGTTTTATCCGTCTATGGAAACGCATATCTGAATTCCACATAAGAGGAAGTTTTGTTGTTAAAGTGTGGGTATTGTATGCGGCTAACTCATAATCCTCACCCTCTTTACTTGTTACACCCATCACAATGGGCATAAATGGACCACCTCTGTGAAAATCAAACGTAAAATCAGCCTCTTGCAGGGGTTTAAAATAATGAATTTGGAATAACGTTGCCGGCATTAGGCCGTATTCAATCAGATACGCCCATTTTGGATCCATTTCAGGAAGTCCTGCAATAGCATCATGCCATCTTATTACTTTTCTTAATTGGTTTGCCAATTGATCAGTTAAGGAAATGAGCCTGCGGTGTTCAGCTCCGAACCCAGCAAACCCACATCTGGGAATATACGTTAATGTTTGTTTGATTCTAGGATCTTTTGCTTCGGCAAAAGTAGTTAGATAAAAATTTGGCCTGTTTGGATGCTTAAGCAAAACGCCTTTATATAAACAATCAGCATACTCTGCAGCGATAACGTTAATCTCGGGTGGAAGCTGAGAAGCATTTTCCATTCGCTGAGGCGAGGTTGCTATTTTTCTTACCACACCCTCAAGTTGTTGATCAATCTCATCATCAGATCTTAAAATCTCATATTCCCCATCTTCAATAAACACAGGGGGTTCTTTATGATAACTTCTATAGAATCTAACATGGTGTGTAGGAAACACACCTTCGTAACCACTAAGCTCAATAACAGCGCTTGACCTAAACAACCTTGGATACTGGATACCAGCTTCATCCGCTCGAGCTAAAAAATCTTTAGGTGACTCACCGATTTGGCTAACCACCATTGGTATTTGTGGAATTTGAGGCAAATGCTCCTGTACGTACAACAGCAACCCTGCTTTCGCCCCATATTCTTCTACAAATACTTTAGGATACTTGAATTCTACCCTATCTACTAAGCCCATAATTCTTGCTATTATACTAAAAGGGCTGGTGGATTCAAATTTATGGGTGGTTGTTAACTTTTCTCAGGATTTTTCCCCAGGAAATTCTACCTATCAAAAGAATCAGTACAATTCCTACTACTTCAATTGCAATTGACCCAAATTTAGAGTAATGACTACTAAATATATCCACCAAATTATCGCTAAACTTCTGAGCAACACTAACCCAAAAAGTATAGCTAATGAGTCTGCCCACAAAAAAAGACCCTGCCAAAAGTTGGATTTTAACCTTAGCCAGACCTGCTGCTATAAAAACATCATTTGAAGGAATGGGCAAAAAAGCATAAGTAATTATCAGTGGAATGGTAATTTTTTTATTGTTATTTAAATATCTGCCAATAGTTTCATAATTCTCTTGAGCTCTCTTAGAGAAAAAACGCCTAAGGTACTTCTTTGATATTTCAGCTAAAACTATCCTACCTAATGTAGCAAATGAGGCTCCAATCAAAACTGTAAGTGGAATAGATAAATCATACTTGGCCACAAAAAAGGCTAAAAGTGTCCAAGTAGGAGGCATAAACATGGGGATGATATTCATTCCTAAAACAACTGAGGCCAAAAATAAATAAATTGCCATATAAGTACTTAATATTTTAACAAAACTTTGCTAGAATTGTCTCTTAAGCCGACATGGCTCAGTGGTAGAGCACGTTCTTGGTAATAATCAAATTGCCCACTTTAGGAGCAATCCTTTGGTGAATTCCGAATAACGGTTAAAAATCTAATGCAAGATTCAGACCGTCCCGCTAACATTCTTTCGCAAGAAAGTTTGGGCGGGCGAACGACTGACAAGGATTCGCCTCTGGCGAAAAGATACAGTCTAGCCCTCTTTAGATGCAGTCACTATTAAAGAGGTGAAAGCGAAGAACGGGGTCGCGGGTTCAATTCCCGCTGTCGGCTCTGACTCAAAAACTTGGTCTCCCCAATTAACTGATCTTAATTCACTTTCACAATCAGACATAGCTGTAGATTCTATCTTCCTCTTATCCCTGTTGCAATTTCGTTTGCTAGCAACTATTATATTGACTCTTGTCATACGTCATACGTATGATATAATACTAATATGCAAAGAATAAGTGTTTATATTCCGGAGGATACCCGCAAGAGAATCAACATAGTCGCCAAAGCGAAAAGCAAAGCTGAATCTGAAGTTATCAGAGATGCTTTAGAAGAAGGTTTAGAGAAAATTCACCCTAAATCTACTTCTGCTCAAGCATTACTCAACTTTGTTAAGATGATTGAGAAAATACCTACTAAAGGTAATGTTCCTAAAGATGCAGTTGAAAATATGGATTATTATACCTGGGGAGGAAGTAAACGTAAGTGAGCAAGATTGTAGTAGCAGATGCTGATGCCTTAATTGCTCTCTCTTTGGAACAAGATCCTCATCATAACAAAGCAGTAGCAATTAACCGTAAACTAATGAAACAGGAAACCGTAATAATATTTCCTGTTACTGTTTTTCCTGAAGTAGTAACTACATTAAAGCGAGCTTTTAATCAACCCAAGAAAGCTCATTTTATAAATAAACAGTACCTTGAGGGTAACTTCCAAGTTGAATACATCAACGAAGAAATAATGAAAAAAGCTGCTGAAATTTTTGATAAAAAAGCAATATCTAAACAAAACACTTTATTTGATGCAATAGTTGCAGCTACTGCTGAAAAACTGGAAGCAGACACCATATTCTCTTTTGATAATTGGTATTCTAAATTAGGATTTACCCTTGCGGATTGAAACCGACCCTCCCTCCACTCTTGCAGTTTTAGCTCAATCTACTATATAATCCATTGATTATGGCTAAAAAAGGCAACAGAAATTTATTTAATTTTCAGTGTTCAGTTTGTAAAGGCAAAAATTATACTGCAACCAAAAACACAGTAAATATAAAAGACAAACTAACCTTAAACAAGTTTTGTCAACACTGTATAAAAACCACAGAACACCAGGAAGTTAAGTTGTAGGAAATCTTATACACTCTCAATTCTCAACTCACGATTTGGTATACTTACCATAAGTAGGGGCGTCCGTTAACTGGTAAACGACTTCTCTCCAAAAGAAGTCCTGCAGGTTCGAGTCCTGCCGCCCCTGCACAATTACGCGGAAAACCTATAGTTGATTTTGGCTTTGGATCTTTATATAATCCCCTTTTATGCCTTTACCAGAACTCGGCCAAGTTGAACAACGTATCAGCGGGCTTTTCCAGGATAGCGCAATGGAGACTGTCACCTCTTTATCAAACAGGCAGCTTTGCCTGGTAACACAATCGCGCGGCAATGATCCAGAACGTTTCTTAGTTCCTCAGATTATCTTTCAACTACTGGCGAACGGTTACGGAGGAATACAGGCAGTAAGAGGCATTGGGCGGTATCTTGATACAAATATCTGGCACGCATCTCCAGAAACCCCTGACTTGGACAGCGGAAATATAAAGGTATTAATCATAGCTGAGGCTGACTTTCCCAGCAGACGGATGCCTGAACTAATTGAAACTGTACTTGAAGATTGCCGAAAAGCCAACTGTGCAGTCATCCCGATAGTAAATTACCGTCTGAATCGCACAGACCAAGCAACTGAGCTTGCAAAAATGTGGCAGGAAGGAGCAGGTAAAGTTTTTGGCCAAGAACCTGCTGGCGTTCAACTTCCACAAATACTGTTAACTCGGACTCTGGCTAAAGACTATCTCACGGCCCTATGCCAAAGCTATATGCCCGCCTCAGAAAGAGTAATTGATTATATTTTGCAAATTGTGCCCCCGAGAATCGCCGTGTTACAGCACTTAATAGTAGATGTTGGCGATGATCATTATCTTTTTGAAAATGAAAAAGGGGCGCAACAAACCATCAATTCCAAAGTTGAGAGCTGGTGGGAAATGGGCTATATTACCGAGAAAGATTATCGCACAGTTCAACGTAGATGTCTGGTAGACAGACAAATCTTTTGGCCTTTAGGTCCTAAGCAAACCTAAAAATTCACTTTAATTCTGGCATTTTGGATATACAGATTACTACCAAGTGTACTTTGAGTTTGAACAGTATAAGTTTTTTGGCCGCTGGGTAATTTAAAAGTACTAGAAGTTTTTAACCCAAAACTCGTAGAGGTTGTGTCTATTTGAGAAGAAACCGCACTTTGATCTGTCACATTATATAGCCTGACAGAACCTGTGCCTGCTACTTCTGCTAGTCTGAAATTTGCTTCCAGCTGCAT
>CAZYBP010000053.1:3409-6265 GCA_964645555.1 uncultured Gammaproteobacteria bacterium | reverse complement strand
TTTTGGTGCTTGCATCATAGTATTTTTTATGAAACAATTAGCTTGAAATCTCTAAATAACCGAAGATGGGTGACTAGAGGTTTTTTTAGTGAAAAGAAACTGCCTAGAAAGGTACCAAACTCATGACCAAAAGGACCTTAAAGGAAGCACTAAAAGAAATTCAAATCCTGCTGGGTAAACCTCAGCAGAAAATCTCGGGCACGCTTAAATATTACCTCAACTTACTCAATATTCAGGAAGCTGAAGAAAAAACCAGCCAGGACCACAGCAGAAGAATACAGACAATCCAAAACAAAAAGATTACCTGGGTAGATATAATCAATCCCAACCGTGCAGTGATCAGCGACCTGGCCCAAAAATACCCCTTCCATCCGCTGCATCTTGAGGATTGTATCTCAAAGGGCCAGTTTCCTAAGATTGAAGAAAGTACCGAAGATAAGTACCTGTTTATCCTGATCCGTTTTCCCCGCCACAACGCAACCGAGGGAAAAATTATAATCAATCAGCTTAGCTTCTTTTTAGGCAAAAATTACCTGGTAACGATACATGAAGAAAAAAATGATGCAATCTCAAATATCTTTAATGATTGCAAGGAAAACCCGAAACAAAAAGAGGTATTTATGGATAATTCTTCCTTTCACCTGCTTTATACTATTATTGACCAATTAACAAAAGATCTGAATCCGCTTTTGCAGACAATACTTAAAGAGGTTGATGAGACTGAAGATATTGTTTTTGATGATAAAGTCTCAGCTGTACATAAGGTGGGCCAATTAAGACAGGAAATCATCAGTTTAAGGAGGGTTATTGGTCCTTTAAGAAACCTCTTAGCTGATATAGAAAAGAGAATTAATAATTTCTCTCCCAGTAATATGAGTGTTTATTTTGACAATATTATCCATCGGGTAGAAAAGGCCTGGGAAACTTTGGAGGAGGCCAGGGAAATTGTGGAAATATACAAAGATGCAGATTTTACCTTTAGCACTGAAAAAACCAACAGAATTTTGGCTATTCTGACCATTATCTTTACTTTTACCATTCCTGCCACTGTTATAGGTACTTTTTATGGCATGAATATATTACTGCCGGGTGGGATAGAATCAGGTAACTGGACTTTTTGGGGTAAATATACCACTTTAATCATTATTTTGATTGTTGCAGCCATCCCTGCATTACTCATGCAGTGGTACTTTAGAAAAAGGGGTTGGATGTAATCACCTTTTTTAGGGGATTGACACATCCTTTTTTTAGCGCAACAATAAACTTATACTCTCAAATCCTTTAAGGTTTGAGGTATTTTTTAAGGTATTTATGATTAACACTACCAGACTAGCCAAATGGGTGGGAAATCCTTTTTCTCTCATACTACACGTTGTAATTTTAGGAGGGGTTTTACTTATGCGCTACTTTGGGGTTATCCCTGCCAGCGTACTTGCAGCTCTCACCACAACAATAGCCCTGGAGGCTATTTTTTTAGTCCTTTTTTTACAAATGGAGGTAAATAGGAGTTTAAAAAACATGGCGGCAATGCAAAAGAAAATTGCAGAAATTCAAAGTGAAGAAACAGAAACACACAAGTTAATGGTCAATATCCTCCATATTGCTCACCAGATGAAAACAGTTCAGCAGGATTTGGATACTCTCAAAAGGACTAAAGCTTTAAAGAGTTTAGGTAACGGCCATAGAATCCAGGCATGAAATTAATCAATTTCCCAAAATATGTAAGTTCAATACCTGATCTAAAGCCGGCTTGGCTTTTTTAAGGTAAGCTATATTATATTTAGGAAAGTATAAAAAGACTGCCGGAGCATCTTCTAAAAGTGTCTTTTGAAAATCAAAATATTTAGTTTTTCTCTCCTCTTCAGAAATTATTTTCCTGCCATCTTCCAAATCCTTGTCCACCCTTTTTGAATCATATTTTGTTAAATTAGTTTTTTCCTGGGTAGCATGCCAAAGAAAATACTGGTCAGGATCCTGAGGGATGCTTTGGGTAATCAAAAGGGCCTGGAAATTTTGCGCCACTCCCGATTCTACCCTCAGCTTGGCATTCAAGCCTAATTTTTTCCATTCACCAACCACCTTATTACCAACCTCCTCTAAATTAGACGTTGCCGTCAAAATAATCTCCTCTTTTAGTTTGTCTTCCGGGAGAGAGGATTTGGCCCTATCCAATGCTTCTTTTGCCTCATCCATATTGGATAAATATTTTTTGGAGTCCGGGTTATAAGCCCAGAAACTAGCCGGATAAGGATTATCTGCTACAATCTCTCCCTCAATTTTGGGGGTAACAAAGCTCAAGGCTTGACGCAAGGACCTGCTGGATAACATGGCATCTTTTGTTTGAAACAAAATACTGACTATTTTGCCGAAATCTACTTTCTGTAAAAGGCTGACTTGAGTATTGCCATTAAAGGTTTTAGGGTTAGAAAAAGCAAACAGTGCCTGTACTTCCCCTAAATTAAAGCCTGTTGCAGCTACTTTTTCATTCGGGTAAAAACGGATAAAGATTTTTGGCAGCTTAGGATCATTCGGCTGCAGCTCAATTTTAGTAATAAAAATGCGGGATTTTTCCAACCTGGTAATTTTATATGGTCCTGTTCCAATTAAAGTGCCTTTTTTAAAAATTGGTTTTGTCAACAAAGAAGGGAATGGAGAGTAGGCATCCTTCAGCGTTATTTGAACAGTTTTCCCGTCTAAATTTTTAATATCCAAATTAGGAATACCAATTTCCAAATCTGCAGCCTGGATTGGCAAGCCATCAACCCAACTGAGATTATCTCTTAACTTAAGTTTAAAAACCGTAGCATCATTATTTACTTCCCAGCCGTAACGTAATTTGACTTTTAAATGATCATC
>CAZYBP010000053.1:0-3399 GCA_964645555.1 uncultured Gammaproteobacteria bacterium | reverse complement strand
AGATAAAAGTCTAGTCACCTCCAATGGTAAGTCATGTTCCTGATAAGTACCTATAAACCCTAAAGTAATCGTATTAGGGTTGTAAAAGAGTTTGAATTTATACTGAGCAAAAACTGCTATTGAAATTACCGCGAGGGTAACAAATAAATTTTCTTTATTTCTTTTTAAAAGTTTCACTAAAATGAGAAAAGATACCTTAAGGTTGCTAAAACTAAAGAGAATTTTCATCTTACAATACCAAACCAATGAGGGAAAAAATAATAAAGGCTAAAGATAATGCAATGGTGGCATAGAAAAGTAATTTCTCGGCTCCTCTTTTAGTTCTGTAAAAACCTAAATCTCCTCCAAACGTGCCGCCTAAACCACTACCTTTTTGCTGGATAATAATTATCAGTATTAGTAAAACCCCAAGGATCATCTGAATAATATAAACTGCTGGTTTCATTTAAGATATTATAATCAAAGCTTGAAATTTTCGCTATGCTCAAATTATACACTATTTAATGCACTAACCATTGTAGAAAATGCGTAATGATGCCAATTAAGAAAGATGCCGCAACTGCCACCCAAAAGGTAGTCAGCTCCATTGGCGGGATAACAACGCCTGCAATATTGGCTCCTGTAAAAGCATAAGGTAATAATTGAAAATCAGGTACAATAGTAGTCAAAGCATACAAAGCTAGAACATTAATCAGCCAGGCAAAAAGCCCTACAGTTAAAAGATTTAAAGGCAAAAAAAGAAGTTTAAGCAGGGGTACCAGGATTAAATTGATTACCATAAAGGCCAAAGCTCCAATTAGTAAACTTCTAATCCCTCCTGTATAAGTTAAGCCGGTAATAAGTTTGGTAGTAATAAGCAAAGATACTAGGTTAATTAAAAAATACCTGAGCAGAGTTTTCATATTTTAATTGTATCACGCAATTTCCTATGATATTTTACAGCAAACCTGTGAGATTCATCACGGAGCTTTTGCAGAAGCTTTAAAGATAAGCTCCTCTTGGATAATTTAATAATTTCTCCCTCTGGAGGATACAACCATTCCATCCTTTTTGCTAAGCCAAACACTGGTATACCATAATTCATAATTCTTAATTCATTATTCACTACTTTTGCCTGCCCACGGCCCCCGTCTATAATAATTAGATCCGGTAATGGCCATTCTTTGTGTTGTAGCCGTCTTCTCATCATTTCTTTATGCATTCCAACATCATTTGGTCTGCCAGTAATATGAATTCTAAATTTTCTATACTGAGATTTATCAATTTCACCATTTGTTAAAACTACCATTGAGCCTGTTGCATCTTTACCCTGGATATTGGAAATATCATAGCCTTCAATTCTTTCTGGTAATTTGTCTAACTGTAAATCTTTTTGTAATTGTAAAAGGGCTAATTTTCTTTCATCTTCTAAAAAGTTGGGGTTTTCTAAATAACTTTTCACTCTTTGAGTTTGGGTTAAATATAAAACCCCCCCAATTATTTTTTTAATGCTTTGGGCTTGCTCAAATTGTTGTCTGCCCGCTGCCTGTTTCATTTCTAAAGTTAGCTCCTCAATAAGCTCCTCTTTTTTACCATCTAAAAAGCGCGAAAACCTTTGTAAAATTTTGTTATAGTCTTCTTTGCTTATTAAATTAACACATGCTCCCGGGCATAACCTTAAATGGTAATAAAAACAGGCTTTATAACTTTGAACTTTCGCCTTTGGCGGATTGCTGCACCAGGGGAATACTTTTCTTAATCTTTTTAAGGTATCTTTAACCGTCCTTGCTGAAGGGAACGGACCCCAGTATTTTTTCATCTGGCCCAGATCTTGTTTTCTAATTGTCAAAACCTTAGGGAAATCTTCTTTAGATAAACCAATATATAAATAGTCCTTATCATCTATTAGCCTGATATTAAATGTAGGCAGAAACTTTTTAATTAAATTAGCCTCTAAGATCAAAGCCTCAAGCTCTGATTCCACTACAATAGTCTCCACATCAGCAATTTGGGAAACCAACGCTGCTGTTTTACCTGTTACATCCTGGTTGAAGTATGAAGCTACCCGGTGATGCAAATTTATGGCCTTACCCACATATAAAATATTTCCCCGGCTATCTTTAAATTGATAAACCCCTGGTTTTTTAACAAGCTTAGATCTGTCTAAAAAGTTTGGGATCATAGGAGTGTATTTTACCAAAAAATGAAGCTAGTTTGTCTTTTTTTTGTGTTTTGGCAAAAATCTGGCTTTGTAAATATGTACCCCTAAAACAGCAAAATAGATTAGGCCAATCAGGAAAACAATGCCAATAGCTACCAGGGGGACAGTGTTAAAAATCACAAAGGGTCTGATTACAAGATCTTTTGTGTAGTTTTGTGAACCTACCAGGAAAATGACCTGATCATTAAAGCTATCAAATAAAGACTTAGTCCTGATATTTAAATTAAAAGTGGCTGTACCAAAAGGGGGAATTGGCCCCATGTTTAAATTGTCTAAATTCAAAAAAATTAATCTGTTGCTAACAACAGATAATTTACCTGCAGGATAGAAGGCATTACCCATATTTGATACCTTAACCTTAATTTGTCCGGGAAAACCTGCCCAAATAGGATTCGGGCTGTCTATTTGGACATCAAGCTGAGGTTTACCCAAAAAATCATTTTGAGACAGTTCCACTTTAACATCATGGGAATTATTATCCATATTGTACGATCCTGCGGGAATTGGCCCTTCCGAGGAGAAACCCTTGGTAACAAATACAAAGTGATTTAAATCAAGTTTATTAAAATAGTCAATCCCGCCGGTAGTATTTTCCCAAGTCGGGTCTACCATCACCCAACCTCTCTGCTCATCCCAATACTCCGGCCAAGAATGTAAAACATCTTTATTCAAAGATAGAGGCCGTAAATCAATATTGTTGGTATAGGCAAAACCATTAAGTTCTCTGGCCGGAATTCCGGCAGCTCTTGCCAAAGCTATAAACAGATCCGTAAACTCCATACAAACTGCTTTGGTTGGGTAAGTTAAAACAGTGGCTGCTCCCAACCTTTCGATGTTGCTATCAGATAATCTGGACGGGTCATATTTTAGGGAATTTACTGTATATTGATAAATTAACCTTATCTTCTCCGCTGGATCCAACGTCTGATTATCCCCCAAAATCTCCATTAGTTCAGCTTGAATTTGGGGATGATCCTTCTCCCAATATTTATCCGGTTTAGTTAATTTATCCCGCAACTTGGCATCTAAGGTAGGATTTTTAACTTTTGAAAAAGCATATAATTTAGCAGAACCTGATACTTTAACGTCCAGTTTTTGGCCTCTACTTAACCTAAACCAAGCTAAATAATTTCCGTCATCATCTAAAGTTACATTAATCGGCTGAGGATCAATCCTTTGAATAATCACATCCTGATAAG
>CAZYBP010000052.1:3706-6294 GCA_964645555.1 uncultured Gammaproteobacteria bacterium | reverse complement strand
CACCATAAATGATTTTGTACTAATAACACGACTTTACCAATTAGGAATCTATGTTGAAGATTTAAATGTTTGTAGAATTTTTGCAATTTCTTCCTGACCTCCCTTATTCTTAAAAGTGATAAAAAAATCATAATCATAAGATTTAAGCGGGTCATAAGTATATCCAGCTTCTAATTGATTCTTGTCTGATACAGCTTCACCAGTAACCTCAATGTTGGCAATCTTTACTTTGTATGGTTGTTTGGTGAGTTTTCCAGAAGCTCCTGCTCCATAAGCAGGTCTATCGCTGTATTTTCCAGTTGGAGCAATACTAATAGATCCGTTTTTAGTTTCCAGCGTGTAAAAACAAAAGGTATTTTTATCTGGTGAATCTGGATTCCCAAATTGGGTAGTACTCACAGTAGCCTCTTTTGGATAGTCTAATGAAAAACCTACAGGGGTTTTACAGCTCAAATTCTCATTCTGATTATTAATCCTAATATCTTCTTTCCTAACTTCTGACGGCTTAACCTGGATCAAATTCAATGAATAAATAACTTGTCCTATGGCAAATAGTGAAACAATTACCAAAATAATAATTAATACGGACGACAAACCTTTTTGGTTCATATTTTTATAGTAGCATTTTTAATCTATTCCGCAACTGTTTATCAATTTAGCCCGTTATATCAACCTAATACCCAATCTGTTTTACAACCATTTGGTGACCCGAGTGACTGTCAGTTTGAACCAACTTTAGCCTGGCTCGAGCGTCTTAGGCAAGTATATCAAAACGGGGAGGAAAATTCATGACATTTTTCTCTAAACTCTTTGATGAAAGAACTTTTTATCAAACGTTCTTGGAAGATCTGGAAAAATGCCGTGATGAAGTAATCATTGAATCCCCCTTTGTTACCAATCAAAGAATGAGAACGTTTGATCGCATTTTTAGAAAATTACTTAAAAGAGGAGTTAAAATCTATATTATTACCCGTGATCCTAAGGAACATGATGAATTCATGGAACCACAATCCGAGGAAGTAATCAATTGGTGTGAAATTATGGGTATTCAGGTGCTGCTTTGTATGGGCAATCATCACAGAAAGTTGGCTATCATTGACAGAGAAGTTCTGTGGGAAGGAAGCTTAAATATCCTATCACAAGCACAAAGCAGGGAGATCATGAGAAGGATTGAAGGAAAAGAAACGGCTATGCAGATGTTTAATTTCCTAAAACTTGAAAGATTTCTTTAGATATAATAGAAAGGAGGTGCTTATGGATAAAGATTGGCTGAAAAAGAACGGTTATAAACTCAAAATAGCTTACAGCTACGCCGTTGTTAATAAATTAGACATTAAATCAAAAAAGGATGTTTTAATAATTCTGCAGGCAACTGATCCTGAAAATGCCGCTGAAGAGCAGGCAGTAATCTATTCAAAAATGCTGCAGTTGTTTGGGGATAAATTCAGAAAAACAATAGAAAAAAGACTGGAGGGTTAAGGATTACTTTATTAAAAGTTTAAGGCCAAGAGCTTTAAGTACTTTTTTAAGTTTAGCCACAGAAGGGTTTGCTTCTCCTCTTTCCATCATGGCATAAAAAGTGGTGGTCATTCCTGCTTTTTTAGCCACTTCTTCCTGAGTCAGTTTTTTTTGTTCTCTGGTTATTCTTATTTTATTTACAGTCTCTTTATCAAGAGTCTCCCTGGCTGTTTTCATAAATATATTTATAGTATAGCACTTCCAGGTGATTAAATAAACTATGGGACTTCCTGGGAAGAATTTACCCAGCCTATCATAAATGTAAGAATTTTGCTAGAATTGATCCAGCTATATGAGTAATAAAAATGAAGCTAAGACACGCCAAGACATTATCGATTTACGTTTAGCAAAGGCTGGTTGGAATGTAAATGACCCATCACAAGTTACCTCAGAGCTTGATATTTGGGCTGGACTGAATCAATGGGTGAGATGGGAATGGCAGAAGTATTGGTACTGCCTTGTCCCAAACCTATGGAATTTGTCAAAATGGAAACAAACACTCTTGAAGCAAGCACCAGGCTTAAACCAATGAGGGCATTTTTAATGGTTCTTTTGGCTTGTTCTAAAGATTCAGGCTTACCGGATGCAGTAATATATGAATAACCGCCTTTAACAAGAAAAAAGACCGCTGCAGCCATTGCAATGGCCGTAATCATACTAAGAGTGTTATTTGTGTAATCGGTGATAACGTTGTCAACCGCGAAGACAGGAGAAGGATAAAGTAGAAATATCGGCAGTATTCCTAGGACGCTAAGTATCTTTCTCATAAATAGAGCAGATTAAATGGGTAGAAAGTTTAATAGGCAGTCTATTTTATTTTCCGGTATTTGTCCCGAAAGCAGTTCCAGCCAGTTGGGCTACAATGTTTGATAATACAAATGCCCCCAAAACAATAGCCAAACCGATTGCTGAATAAAAAATAGTTTTTTTAGATCTGTCTAAACTTTCCGGGTTTCCGGAACTTGTGATATATCCAAATCCTCCCCACACAAAAAATCCTGCGGAAACAAGTCCTGCCAATGTTACTAAAACCTGAATAACACTTTGAATAAATGATTGAATCTGGGATA
>CAZYBP010000052.1:0-3696 GCA_964645555.1 uncultured Gammaproteobacteria bacterium | reverse complement strand
GACTGGGCAAAAACCGGAGAAGCAGTTAAAAACAAAGTCAGAAAAAAAGAGTTTAAAATAATTGCTTTTTTCATACCTCACCCCCTTCCAAAAACAGGCAGATGAGCAGTTGGCAGAAAAAACAAAAGCTGCCCCTTTAGGCAGCTTAACTTTCTGATTTAAAATATATCACAGGGATTTTATGAATACAATGGGGAAAAATGGTTGCAAAGATAAAAAATAACTTATAAAATACAGTCATAGGCAGGTCTATAGAAATTATGGCAGAATCAGGAGAACAATTTTTACATAGAAAAGATCCCAAACTTCACACTACTGTTCCTGTAGAGCATGAGGATGTTAGGAGAAGAATTGCGAGGGAACACGAGATTGCTGAAAAGAAAAGTTTGGGAGAAGAGAGTTTTCAAATACCACCGGTTTCTCAAAAACCTGCGGACAAGATAGCTAATTTTCTCGAAGTGATTAAGAAGACACATATGGGTCATAAAGACGACCCAAGAGTGACTGAACGAATCAAAGAGTTTTACTACGAGAATTATGTTATTAAGCCTGCTGATATTCCCGAAAGTTACTTTGACAATCAAAGAAGATTAGCCCGTGAGCAGGGTCAGGGTGATATTGAAATCACACCAGAAGTAAGGCGTCAAGCAAATGAGACTATCATCAGTGATCAAAAGTCAACTTTGGACACTTGGTTAAACTATTTTACCTCTTCTGATTCTGAAAATATTCCCATGTGGGCTAAATATTGGTCCTTTACCGGTATGCTTAAGCTTGCTACTTTTGACAAACAGTCGCATTCTTTTGCAGTGCGGGATAAGACCACGGTCGCTCCTTTTCCTGATCTCAATAGAGAAGCTCTAGCCTATGTAGTAGACCACATGGTTAAAAAATATGGTAAAGAATATCTTGACCGCCAGGATGAAATTACTAAAACCCAAAGAAAAATTGAACAAATTGAGAGATATGAGCAGCAAGCTAAAGTTATTAAAACAGGTATAGATGCTAAAGGGAGACAGGTTAAGCCTGCAGTACTTGAACAACTTAGAAACAATCTTGAGGAAGCTCCAACGCCTGAACAGCGAGCTAGTCTGCAGGAAGAAATGGTAACTCTTAAGCAACAACAAGAAAAACTACTTGGTATCGATGGGCTACCTGGTGAAGATAGAGATGTTCTGGCAACAGAAGAATTTGGTAAGCTTTACGCCTTTGCCATTGACAAGATAACTCCAACTGAAGAAAACGAATTACTTAGTACAAATGGGGTATGGGCAAAATATTCTCAGGGCTCTGACCATATGCCCTTGGTGCGATCACTACAGGGACATGGTACCGGTTGGTGTACTGCCGGAGAATCAACCGCACAAACTCATCTTCAAGGTGGGGACTTCTATGTCTTTTATTCCTATGGAAGAAATGACAAACCAAATAAACCATCTATTCCCAGAGTTGCGATCAGAATGCAGGGTAATAGTATTGCTGAAGTTAGGGGAATTGCCGATCAACAAAATCTTGATCCATATATGGGTGAGGTTGTCGAGAAGAAGCTCACAGAATTTCCGGATGGTCAAACATACAAGAAAAAGGTGTCCGACATGAGAAAATTAACCGCAATCGAGAAAAAAGTACAGATGAAACAAAATCTTGATGCTACCGAGCTTGTCTTTCTTTATGAGGTAGATTCTACTATCGAAGGATTTGGTTATAAAAAGGATCCCAGGATCGCAGAACTCCGCTCTCAAAGAAATCCACTGGAAGATATGCCCATTGTTTTTGGCTGTGCTCCTGATCAAATAGCACAAAGTATTAGTGAAATAAAACCAGGGACTAAGGCTTATGTAGGACCTCTTGAAAAAGGGATCTTCAACATATTAGAAAATGCAGGGGTAGAACATGTGTATACTTCATTCCCGGAAGGAAAAATAAGAAGACAAAAGTTAGAAATAGGCGGCAAATCAAAACAACAGTTAGTAGCAGAAATGAAACAACAGGGAATAAATATCTATGAGTATGCTCAGCAGATGATAGATAGTCCTGATTTTACCACTCTTCCAAGAAAAGATGATGTTGATCTCGTTAGGCTTAAAGTACAAGATTTAGGACTTGGTGATGATTACCCCACTATTAATCAGATCTATGTTAGGGCAAGTGAGCTGGGATTAAAATTGTGTCCCCCAGAAGTTGGACTTCAACTCAGGTTGAAAGATACAAATCAACCCTTAGGAGAGTGGTATTACATAGGAATGAAACAAATAGCTGATCGTGACGGCCGTCCGCTCGTGTTCAAGTTGGGACGGGATGAGGATGGCTTGTGGTTGGGCGACCGCTGGGCGGATCCAGTCGACCGGTGGCCTCCCGAGTTTGAGTTTGTCTTCGCTCTCCGCAAGGAAACTGAAACTCAAAACTCTCAAAAACTTGGACTCTTGGATAAATTATTCAAACGTTGAAGCTTTGGCTGCTTAACCCTTTGAATTTTTCCGCGTAGCGGCCGCTGTAAATTTTCAAATTCATTACTTAATGTTATACTGGTTTCAGATTGGTTGTATTGAAAGGCTATGGTTTTTCAAGACCTTTTTGGCAGATGCAAATTGAGAGCGTAAATGGTTAAGGCTTTTTACGGGGTAAGATGCAGATGTCTTTAAAAAAAGAAGTACTTGGTGCGGTGTGCTTGTTGATTTTAGATCACAAATAAAATACAGCCTGGTGTCTTTCGTCAGAGGTGGATTACATAGGCAGTGAAAACAGATGGCATATCGCATAAACTGATCGTGACGGCAATCCGAACGTGTTCAAGTTGGAACGGAATGAGGATGGCTTGTGGTTGGACGACAACTGGGCGAATCCAGACAACAAGTGGAATCCCGAGTATGAGTTTGTCTTCGCTCTCCGAAAGTATTATCTTTTCCCCGCTCTTAGACGAAGTCGCAAGCTTTGCCTATTAAGCGGGGTTTTTTGTAAATCTTCTAAGCTTTTCTTCCAGCCCCAAAGCATCTTACCAATCTCATCCAGTTTAAGAGCAATGTCTTCATATTGCTTATTAGAAATAAATTTTCCTTCCCAGGCAGTAGAAATGAGAAATTTGATAATATCTGTTTTAAGAATGCATTCAGATAACTTTTCTGCCTTTTTCTCTTTATCACTAAAATATGCAGAGTATGTCAACTCTAAAAGGTCTAAGAATTTATTTTCAATTCGTGCGCCTATGGTATATCTTGCAGTTTTAGGAATATGAGGAACTATACCCATCCACAGCAAATAGCCTTCTTTGCAACGAGCGAGGATGGAACTATTTTCGAGAGAGAGAGAGAGAGTACGGCTGCCGCTTCATCATGCTTTCAATTCTATCATTTCTCTAGAGAATTTACTTATCTCCTGGCAGGAATTTTTAAAAGGTAAAAGAAACCGTCCAGATGTCATTAAATTTTCAATTAAATTTATGGACAATATTCTTGCGCTCCATAAGTCACTTGCAGAGAAAAAATATAAACATGGCTCATATTTTGCTTTTAAAATTAATGATCCAAAGCCCCGAGATATTCATAAAGCCAGCATAAAAGACAGAATTGTTCATCGTGCTATTTACAGAATTCTTTATCCATATTTTGAGAAAAAGTTTATCCTTGATTCATATTCCTGTCAGAAAAATAAAGGTACGCACAAAGCAATATACCGCTATAGAAATTTATCTAGGAAAGT
>CAZYBP010000051.1:4344-6540 GCA_964645555.1 uncultured Gammaproteobacteria bacterium | reverse complement strand
GTATTATATCAAATTCACGATTTTTTGTCAATTTAGCGTGAATTATATACAATTTACGGGATAAATTCACGTTTTTAGCTCCTCGACCTGGATAATACACCCAATTTTGGTCTTCGTCAAAATTGGCGAACCTCCTTGCACAACTTTGTACCACGAAGAATTCTCTATGCCTTAATCGAGAATTTTTCAAAAAAGGCCACCTTGCGGTAACCGTTTTTGAAAAGCTCCGTTTAATGCCTGGTGTTAGAACTTATTATTCTAAGCAAATTTTTGTTTAAGTTGACTTAAAATGCTCCACTACTCCATTTAGCATTTGGTGAACACACCATTTAGCATACATATCCCCAAAGATAACTCCCAATAATTTGGAGACTCCTGTTGGGGAGTCGTAATTAATAAATACCTTTAATTTTGATTTCTTTCTTTCAGTAGCTATCTCTACTCCCATTTGATAATTGCCTATTACAAGTAGTTTTAGATTCCCAACTGTTTCCCATGCTTTTCGATGTGGCGGATTATATTCAGTAATAACTTCCTCTAGAAAGAGATTTATCCCCAACACCTTACCACTCATTCGAATATGTGAGCCTACTCTTTGCCCATTGCCTTCATCCACGTGCGTTTCCATTTTTCCTCCACCCATCATCCACGAGGACCTATTCATATGTGACGAGAAATTATTATGGTCATCAATAAAATTAAAAGTATCAGTAGCGGATGCCTGAATGAGAGCAGTTTCTTGGTAATGATGAGAATACGTCATGTTTTAAGTATATCAATAGTTCTAACCGTCCATTAAGGGTATTAAAATTCGAGGCTAAACATTTGGCTCCCCCGAGAGGACTCGAACCTCTAACATAGTCATTAACAGTGACTCGCTCTACCATTGAGCTACAGGGGAATATTAAGCTAATTTAAAGTGCAATATTAAAGGCAAAGCTTTAAACCCTGAAATTATACCAACTAATCTTGATTTTTTAAACCTTTAGAAGAAAATTATTCCAGGTAATCACGAAGTTTTTTAGCCCTAGTTGGATGCTTTAATTTTCTAATGGCTTTGGCTTCAATCTGCCTGATTCTTTCCCGGGTTACTCCAAATTCTTTGCCAACTTCTTCCAAAGTTCTTTGTTTGCCATCTTCCAAGCCAAACCTTAATTGCAGCACCCGTTTTTCCCTAGGTGAGAGGCTGTCTAGGACCTCATCTAAATGAATCTTCAACAGTTCTCTTGTAGCTTGTTCATCCGGCTGTAAACCTTGATCTGCAATAAAATCACCCAGGTGAGAATCCTCTTCATCTCCGACTGGAGTTTCCAAAGAGGTTGGCTCCTGAGACACCTTGATGATTTCGCGGGCTTTTGTAACATCAATATCCAAAGCTTTAGCCACTTCCTCAGGGGTAGGTTCCCTGCCTAATTCCTGCATTAACCTCCTTTGAGTTCTGTTAAACCGGTTTATTGTTTCTACCATATGAACCGGGATACGGATGGTTCTGGCTTGATCTGCAATAGCCCTGGTGATTGCTTGTCTTATCCACCAGGTAGCATAAGTAGAAAATTTATAACCTCTTCTCCAGTCATATTTATCAACTGCCCTCATCAAACCAATGTTTCCTTCCTCAATTAAATCCAATAGGCTCATGCCCCTACCCACATACTTTTTGGCAATAGATACAACCAATCTTAAGTTAGCACTGATCAATTTATCCCGGGCCCTTTGCTCGTTTTTCTCTGCTCTTTTGGCCAAATCAATTTCATCAGCTGCAGTGAGAAGTGGAATTTTACCAATATCCCGAAGATATTGCCTGACAGGATCAGTAACTGAACCTTCCTCTAAAGTAGACAAAAGCTCCAACTCTTTTTCCAACTCCGAAGTAGTTTTGCTGTCCGCCTCCATCTCTTCTGCCGTGGTTTCAAATACATCTATGCCTTCATCAATCAACTGAATATACAGCTCGTCTAACTGTTCTATTGTCTCTTCGGGCTTAGGAAACACCTGAAGAATTTCTTCCTGAGTAATAAATCCCCTCTCTTTGCCGAGCTTGATCAGTTTTTTAATGTCCAGTGGTGTATCTTTGCCTTTTTTAGCCATATTTTATGATTTTATAGATTCTTTAGTTTAACAGACAAATCACGAAATCTTTTATTGAGATTTTCTACTATCTCCATCTTACCAAACTCCTGGGCGTTTTTAATCTCC
>CAZYBP010000051.1:0-4334 GCA_964645555.1 uncultured Gammaproteobacteria bacterium | reverse complement strand
CAAGGAGGCTTTAATTAAAGCCTTTTTCAATTCCGAAACTACGCCTGTAACTTCTTTTTGCCAATTTTTTCCTTCAACTAGTTTATCATCAAGTTCAGTTAAATATAACCGGTCTACCTCTGCCGCTAATTCTTTTGGTAAATTTACACTAAACTCATTAATATTAAAAGCCTTACTTTTAAATGAGATCGAGTCTAAATATAAAACCAGCAAAACATAAATTTGCCTAAAAGTTTCTTTTAAGAAAAGTGTTTCTGGAAAATTAGGCACAAATACCAAATCCTTTGGCGCATGCAACAGTAAGGCTACTAAATATTCTTCTAATAGTTCTCTCCGAGATCTTGCTCCCACCACATTATCTTGTTTAGTAGATTGATGTAAAACTTCGGTAAATTTAGTTTGAGCAGGCTGCTCAGCTTTTTTAACAGCCTTTCTTAAAATGTCCTCATCAGTCTTTAAAAAGGCTGCCAGTTTTTGAATATATCTCTCTTTAACTAGATCATCCGGGATCTTGGCCCAAACAGGAATTAACTCCTGGCCAATTTTTTTTAAATCTGCCCCCTGCTTAACATCATATCTTTTGGCTGTTGAACTAATGTAATAATCATAAATAGGTACAGCCTCTTGAGTTGCTTTCTGCCAAAGATTTGGATCTTCTTTAATCACTTCTGCTGCATCTTTACCTCCGACAATCTCTACTACCTTGATGTTTAATCCTGCTTTTTCTGCCATTTCAATGCCCCGCCTTGAGGCAGTGTCTCCTGCCAAATCCATATCAAAACATAAACTCAAATTCTCAGTGTATTTTTTGAGTAAATCTATTTGACCCTCAGTCAAAGCAGTCCCTTTGGAAGCCACCACATTTTTAAAGCCAGCCTGGTGAGACAAAATTACATCCATCTCTCCCTCCACTAACACCACCTCTTTTTTATTCCTAATCTCAGCTTTAGCTAAGTTAATACCAAAAAGAAAAGTACTTTTATCAAAAATAGGCGTTTGCGGAGTATTAATATATTTTGGCTCTTGAGGGTATAGGACTCTCCCTGAAAAACCTCTTAAATGGTCCTTGCCGTCAATTAACGGAAAAGTGATTCTGCCCCTGAAACGATCATACCCACCCATTTTGGAAGGTACAGCCAAGCCTGCAGCTATTATTTCGGCGATAGTAAAACCTCTTTTTAGTAATACTTTTGTTAGAGATTCCCAAGAATTTGGAGCATAACCTAAACCGAACTCCTCAATAGAGGCATTAGTTACTCCCCTTTTTTGTAAATACTCTAAAGCCTTTTTGCCCAGGGTATGCTTGGTTAAAATATACCGATAGAATTCTTGAGCTTTTAAATTTACTTCAAATAAACGTTCTTTAAAATCTTTTTTACTGGCTGTCTGTTTAAGCGTTATACCTGCTTTTTTGGCCAAAAGCTCTAAGGCTTCCTTAAATTCCATCCCTTCTTTTTCTATCAGGAAAGTAAATATGTCGCCACCTTTTTGGCAACCAAAACAATGCCAAATTTGGCGCTCTGGTGAAACTACAAAAGAGGGAGTTTTTTCATTATGAAAGGGACAAGTAGCTTTAAAATTAACACCAGCTTTTTTTAAGGTTAAGTATTCGGAGATTAAATCTACAATATTGAGCTTTTGCTTTATCAGTTCAGTTTCGTCCATATTTACAACAATTCATCCGGTCGCCCGTGACATACCAGATGGCACATCACCAGGCCACAAGAGATTGTTGCGCAGATTATATACCAAATATGTACCGAAGGCAATAATAGAGTCTAGTGACTAGGGTCTAGAATCTAGGTATAATATCCTTCATTGGAGGGATCGCATAGTGGCCTAGTGCGCCGTCTTGGAAAGGCGGTATACCGCAAGGTATCGTGGGTTCAAATCCCACTCCCTCCGCTTTTTAAATAGTGTATAATTTAATTAATGTTTAACTGGCAACTACCAAATTTATCAGGAGGGATTATTTTCTTACTCATTTTATGGGAGATGTTTTGGAAAGGTGTAGGACTTTGGAGATCTGCCAAAAAGGGTGATCTAATGTGGTTTACAGCGATATTTGTAATTAATCTGTTTGGTATTATCCCGATTTTTTATCTTTGGAGAACCAAACAATTACAACCTGCTGTTAAAGATATTCAAGTTTTCTTCACATCAAGGTTTAAGAAGTAGCAGAAATTCTTTGTTCCCTGCTCCACCTAAAATCGGTGACTCCATAATATTGACAATTTTAAATTTTAAATTTTTGATTTTAAATATAACTTCATCCTTGACTTTCTCGGCGATTACCTGGGGTAAAACACCCTTGATTAAATCCTTCTTTTCAGCTTCGTAATGAGGTTTTAAAAGGGCAATTATAAGCCCACCTGGTTTTAATAGTTTTTTAACAATCGGCAAAATTAGTTCTAATTTTGTCCAGCCAGCATCAATGGTAATTAAATCCATTTGTTCCGGAAGAGTTGCCAAGTATAGAATATTTGTCCGTTCCGTCACCACCACCCTGTGATCATTTCTTAATTTCCATGCCAATTCTCCATAAGCAGTATCTAGGGCATAGACTTTTTTGGCTCCATTTTGGAGCAAACAATCTACAAATCCACCAGTTGAGCAGCCAACATCCAAAACTACCAAACTTCCAATCTCCAATTTCCAATTTTCAATGGCGGCTTGTAATTTAATCCCACCGCGGGAAACAAAGTTAGTGCTTACCATAAATTTCTAGTGCCTTTTTTAGAAGCTGCTTATCCTGAGAAAAGGTTAACTTTTGTAAAGCCTCCTCTGGTTCAAACCAACCAAGGTCTGATACTTCAAAGTCATGATCGGCAGTATCACCACTGACATATTTCATTAAAAAATAAGTGACAACTTTAAAAATCTTTTCCCCATTTAGCGTGTAGACATACTTGTTATATCCAACCTTTCCTGTAATTTCAGCCTCCACTCCCCCTTCTTCCCTAACCTCTCTTAAAGCAGATTCTTCTGTACTTTGACCTGGATGATCAAGCAAACCCTTGGGAAAACTCCAGTGCTTATTTTGGGAATGCTGGGTGACTAAAACTTGACCTTTATTGTTAAAAACTATTCCACCTGCAGAAAATTCACGTTTCATATCTTAAAATATATAGCGCCCCTGGCGGGATTCGAACCCACATATCAGGATCCGGAATCCTGTGGTCTATCCATTAGCCTACAAGGGCTTCACAAGGGCGGTGGGAGCAGGATTCGAACCTGCGGTCACCTTTCGGCAACAGATGTTTTCGAAACATCCGCTCTAGGCCACTAAGCGATCCCACCAGGCTATGCGCCCCTGGCGGGAATCGAACCCACATTACGAGATCCGCAATCTCGAGGTTTATCCATTAGCCTACAGGGACTTACAAATCTGAATTATACTTTAGATAACAACCGAGTACAATTTTCACTCCAATCTTATCTGTGGATGTTTTCTAAGGGGAAATTTTTTTGTAATCCTTCTGACCATTTTTCCAACCAGGATTTATAGGGAACTTCCACAAAGGGTAAAAATCTGGCTACCACTTTTTTAATCTTTTCCTCATCCACTCCCTGCAAAACTAACATTAGTTGTGCCGGGAATCTTAGCCGGGTTTGAATGTGTAAAACCTTTGCGCCTTCTTTTTGACTAAACCAAAATGCATCCAAAAAATGCCAAAAATAAAAGTCTTCCCCAATGGTAATACCTTGGGTGGAAATTCTATAGTTAATTGAGTGAGGCGGCACAAATGCCAAAACATAGGCTACAAATGTTAAAGCTAAAAGTGTGGCAATTAACAAAAACTCTTTGGCTAAAAGTAAAATTAGAACCAGCAAAATGACAATAATTGCCAAAGTTGTATAGTAAGATCTGTCTTTTTTTCTGAAAGGACGGGCTGGCGCTTCCCAGGAAAGCAAAGTTCTAATTTCTTCAGCCTCCATCATTTTAGGAGTAAAAAACTCAGGATTAGCTGGTTGAGGCTGACTCTTTCTGGATAGATTCTGTTTAGGTTGATCCTTGGGCATTTGATTTTAGTTTAACCTTAAATAAACTCCCTGTAAAGTGCGGTGCCTGGTTGACTATGTTGGAACCTGTTAGAAACTAACTTTTTAGGCACAAAATGACGAAATTGATAAAAAATGCCCTGAAATAGGATTGAGTTAGTTGGAACTTTTAATTGAATGAGATATAGCTTGGTAAAACAAATAATCTGCAATTGTTTTTAAATATCGTTCTTACCTGCGGAGGGGGTGGGATTCGAACCCACGAGGAGCGTCAGCCCCTAGAAGTTTTCAAGACTTCCGCCATAAAACCGCTAGGCGACCCCTCCTAGTGA
>CAZYBP010000050.1:0-6553 GCA_964645555.1 uncultured Gammaproteobacteria bacterium | reverse complement strand
TGGAACAATATTTGCTGGCAGGACTAGATGGAGTGGTTTTAAATTTGGATGAGTTAATTGCACACCTTAATGGTTTTGATATAAAAGAGGAAAATTTAGCCTTTTTAAAGCTGCAAGTTGAAGGCTTAATTAAATTTTTGGAAGACGGAGTCAAACTTTTACATAAATCTAAAATTAAATTCCTGGCGGTGGGTTCCATCCTATTAAACCCGGATGTTTTACATTTTTTAATAGATAAAGGTGTATACGGAGTGGTAGTAGAAAGGTATGAGGCCCACTCAGCTTATGATTTATTAAACCAAGTAGAGAAAAGAATAATTTTAGCCCGAGCCTCTTAAAGTTGACATTTATTGGTTTAGTATGTTATAAGCTCATATATTATGAGTCCAGACCGTAAAGTTGCTAAAGGGCCTAGTAGGAAAGATTTGAGAAGATTCGATGAAGCATCTAGGAGGTGGGATGATTATAGGAATGATAAACAGTTCCATATTTGGGCAAAGGCTGCAAATGTACTTAATGCTAAAGGTTACAGACCTGAGCAAGTTATTGAAAGATTATGGAAAGTGCGGAACATTATTCCTGATGCCGGTATGACTCCTGCAAGAGCATTCCAAATGGCTGTTGCTGCTGATGCTGCAGAAAAAGCCAGAAAAGCCAGAAAAGCCAGGTCTATCAGACCTCATGTTCCTGATTATGATGAACTCATGTTTCACGGTTCTCTAATACAAACAGCTGTTTTAACAGGTGAGCAAGTAGTTGTAAGAGGAGGTCGTGAGTTTACGATGAGTCAGCTACCTCATGATATTTTTCCAGCAGATCCAAGATTACCATTTTATGTTGATCCAGTTTCCTTAGCTACAGCTTTTATGAGACAAGCTGAACCGCAAAAGTAATAAGCTCTCTCTGACATTTTGGCATGAAAATGTTATACTTTCCCCTATGTCAAAAGAATATAGGCCTACTGATATAGATCGAGTTGCAGCTGAAATGGAAAAACTTCTTGCTATAGAAGATGCTTCTGAGCAGCTTGCGCAAACAGGTTTCTTTATAGATCAAAGAACAAGACAGTTAAGTGAACAAGCTGTTGCCGTAGATATCCAAGTTATCACAGGGGCAGAAAGAGGGTTTATTCATCCAGCCTCCTGGATTTACACTAGTCCCCTATATCCTGCATTTACTGTAGACGATCCAGAGGTTTATCGCACTCTTTTTAGAGAGTTTGCCGAATTCAGTGCTGTACCAGAGTTAAGATGGCACACAATTGATGAGCTGGCCAAGTTTGCCATTCTCAGAACTTTACAATCATATTTCGGTAATGGTTGTACTACTCAGGAAACGGAAAATAAACGGGATTTTTACTATATGCTACATACCAGAACAGCAGGAAACCAATTTTCTATAAGAAATTTTAAAGGAGCTGGTATTGCTGCATGTTCAGAAAAAGCCGCTGTCAGCCAGAATCTTTTAGCCTTCCTAGGGTATGATACTTATCTTATTCCTTCTACCCATTGTGTATTTGGTGTTGGTAGTGATCCTGTAAGTCATTTATACAATGTTTTTGGAGATGGGTTTGCGAATTTCATCTTCGATCCCTCTAATCCTGGGCTAGTCTATAATGAACAAGGTAAGATTATAGATTTTTTTCCAGCAATTTACCCTATTAGTGATAGACAATTTTATCGTTTAATGATTGGTGCGGGAGTCGTAGTAGAGCATCAGGATAAAGTATTGAGGGATGATGATAGAATGGAGATAAAAGGAACACAGAAAAGGGGATATGCTGGTCCAACTGTACCTATGTTTATGCCGGATGATCCTTTACGCCTTCATTTGTAAATTAAAAAGTAAAATATATTCCCCTTTAGGGTTTTTAAGATCCTCAAGCCATTGGTAGATTTTTTTACTTTCTACACTTTGATGAATTTTAGTTAATTCATGAGCTAAAACAACCTCAATATCTCCAAATACTTGTTTCATATCTTCCAGTGTCTTGGTTAGCTTATGAGGTGCTACAAATATTATGTATGTTGCCTTCAGCTCTACATTTTGTTCCCGATTGAGAATATATTGTAATAGTTTAAGTCTGCGCCCGGGTTTTTCCGGCAGATAACCTAAAAAGAAAAATTTATCAGGTGGAAGCCCTGAAAGTGTTAAAGCTGTGATAACTGAAGATGGCCCCGGTAGCGAATCAACCGGGATCTTTTGAGCAATACATTCCCTGACTAATTTATATCCCGGATCAGAAATTAAAGGTGTACCGGCATCTGAAACTAAAGCTAAATTCTCTCCGGAATTTAAGGCTGAAAAAATTTTGGGAAATTCTCTTTCTTCATTATAATCATTTAAAATTATTAAAGGCTTTTTAATTTGGAAATGATTTAAAAGCTGTGCAGTTCTACGGGTATCTTCACAAATAATTGCATCTACTAAACCTAATACTTCCAGACTTCTTAAAGTAATATCCTTGAGGTTACCAATGGGGGTGGGAATTATATATAGCATCCCTCATTTTTTCCTTGTTATAGTCTTAATAAGGCTTGCTCTTATCTCTGCATCAAGTAGCATGTGGTGTAAAGCAGGCAAGACTGAGGCGATAATAATCAAGCCAATAATGGGCAAGAGATATTTATCAACATCAGGGATTAAGCTTCCTAAAAAGTACCCTGCCAAAGTTACGCCGATTGCCCACAAAACTCCACCAACCAAATTAAAAGTGACAAACCTTTTATAATCCATGTTTCCTGCTCCTGCCACAACCGGAGCAAAGGCTCTGATTACCGGAATAAACCTGGCTAAAATAATAGTCTTGCCCCCGTGTTTGTCGTAAAATCTCTGTGCTGTTTCCAAATGCTTTTTATGGAAAAAAATTGAATTGTCTCTATTAAAAATTCTAGGTCCTAATTTGGCTCCGATATAGTAACCAATGCTGTCACCTAAAACTGCAAAGATAAAACTACCAATTATTAAAATGCTGATATCTAAATATCCTTGAGAAGCCAAAAAACCGGCAGTAAAAAGCAGACTGTCTCCGGGAAAGAAAAACCCAATCAGTAATCCTGACTCCAAAAAGACTATAGTAAAAACCCCCACATATCCTAAAGTTTTAATCAGGGGTATAAGGTCAAAATGCATAAAGATCAGTATAGCAAAAGCAGGAGAGTTTATATAGGGGTTAGCTCTTCTTACATATTAATAACATCAGCAGATCCTATATAAGTAATAAATACGATTAAATCTTCCATTTTCCTTACAGTGATTTTATTGTAATCTTATTTAAGGTTGTTAACATTAGCACTTATATTATGAAGATATTATATTTACTAATGGTTGTAGCGGTACTAGCAGGAACAAGTTTACTTGCCCAAAACACTCCGGTAAATGCCCAAGCCGCTAAGATAACAATTTGTCATGGAACAGGCAGCAGTTCTAATCCTTTTGTGAAGAATACAGTAAGCTCTAATGCAGAAGGGGGACATTTCAATAGTGACGGTACTCCAAGAGCCGGACATGAAAGCGATATCCTAATTGCAGGGGATGCTGACTGTCCCACAGTAGCAGGTGCCAGTGCTACTCCGACTGCAAGCCCAACATCTACCCCGACATCTACACCAACCTCTACACCTACCGCAACCCCAACAGCAACACCAACTTCAACACCATCAATCCTGGGAGCATCAGCCACACCTGTCCCTACAGGAGGAGTTTTAGGAGCTCAGCAAGGAGAGGTGTTGGGAGCTCAAAGCTTAGCCCCAACCGGAGTATTCGATCAAATGGTTGCCAACTTACTTAAAGTTACAGGTACTATAGTTTCAGGATTAGGACTACTAGGTTATGCTAGGAGCAAAAAAGCTTAACAATTCCCCCAGGTCTTTTTTCCGGCGGACAACTTCATTTTATAACACTCAGCCAAAAATATTTTTAATGCTCATTTTTTTGGGATTTTTTATCTTCTTAATTGGTTTTTTCAAAACTCCAAATTATCCAAAGCCGCAACAAACTCAAGCCAGCCAGCAAGTTTCTGAACCTAAGTCTATAAGTATATCTAAAATAGGGGTTGAGGCGGATATTGTCCGGGGAGGAATAGTTAACGGGGAATGGATATTATCAGATACTCAAATTTTGTATTTGTCCACCAGTGGCAAGCTGGGAGAGGGGTTTAATACTGTTTTATATGGGCATAAAAGATCAGGATTATTTGGAGACTTAAAAAATATCACAAAAGGGGATGAAATTGTAGTTTCAGACAGTCAAGGCAGAGAATATACTTATCAGGTTTATCAGATGGAGGAGATAGAACCTGCCCAAACTGAAAAGCTGGTCTCAACCCAAAAAGATGATTTAACACTGTTTACCTGTGATGGAGTATTTGATGATTCAAGATTGCTTGTCAGAGCCAAATTTGTTAGTTCCAAGCTAATTTAAAAAATGGGGTACGAATTCAGTTGGATATGATCTTTCAAAATATAGTGGGTCATGAGTTAGTGCGGCTATTATTTGGGTCTTTGTTCCAAACGTACCGGCAGTGGGATTGGCGATATAAGGTTTAGGTGAATCGGCAAAGGGAATCTCTAAGTACATGTGCCCCTCTGCCCTCTTCTTATTTTGTCCGATGTAGTAGCTTAGATTGTACCCGAAAACTATTCTGGAAGGTATACCTTGTAACGCCAAAATAGCAAACTCCACGGCTGCTTGATGTCGGCAAAGAGCTTGTCTGGCAGCCAATATAGTGCCTAAGGGTGTTTTTTGTGTATCGGCTAAATCAGCCTGATCTGGTGATAAGCCGTATGGTATTTGATGATGGACCCAGGCAGTTAAATATTTTATATCTTCAGCAGTCCTGACTCTGGGAAACCAGAATAATCCTTCCCTCAAAACCTTATCCAGCTCAGGATCTTCTGCGCCGAAAGAAACCTCTGCTAAGGAGGTTCTCTGCCCATTAGGTTCGATAGCATGTACACTGATTCTGTCGGGCAACCGGGTATGAACCCAAGCTACAACACTTGGTTTGGGTTCAATATAAGTTACAGGAAACTTTAGTTCAGCCGTAGATTGAGTAAAAAAGCCTCCTCTTTGTGGATTAAAAGCAGATCTAACTTCTGGTTTAACGATCACATGATATCCTCTGGTGGTCCTAACAACACCTCCCAAGTGTTCATCAGTAAATAATGCAGGCCTGCCTATCAACTGTCTGACCTCACTGGTTGTTGGTTTAATTTGTCTATATAGCTCTAGAAACAAATATTTGCTAGGTGAAATTTCTCGGAAGTCTGGCATTTTTAGAGGACAGGAAAAGATTAGCTAAAGCGCCTTATTACCCCGACGCATTTTCCTTGAATTTTTACATCTGTTGCATAAATTGGCTGCATTGAGGAGTTAGCAGGTTCAAGCCTAATCCTGTCTGCTTCCCTGAAGAACCTTTTTAAAGTAGCAAGTCCGTTATCCAGTAAAGCTACTACTATATCCCCGTCACTGGCCAAAGACTGTTCTTCAATGATGACATGATCACCATCCAAAATTCCATCCTCTATCATAGAATCACCTTTAACCTGTAAAACATAGGATCTTTTTTTGCCCGAAACCATCGATGGTGCAACTTTAATGGAAGCATCAGGGTCTGTGTAGGCCATAATAGGCTGTCCTGCTGCAATATAGCCCAAAATAGGCAGCTCAATGCCTTGTAAATGTTGTGCCAGGGATTGATCCAATACTTCAATGCCTCTGACAGCTCCTTCAAACCTTTTGATAACTCCTTTTTGGACCAAAGTTTGTAAATGTTCATGAATTGTGGCTAAAGAGGAAACCCCCATTGCATCTGCTATTTCTCCCAGGGTGGGGGAATAACCGTATTTGTTAATATATTGTTTCAAAAAATCCAAAATCTCTTTTTGTCTGCGGTATAAAGTAATAGGCATGCCAAAACTTTACCAAATTTATACCGAACTTGTCAACTATAATCATGTGCATCAAAATATGTCAAATTAGGGGTTGATTTTGTGAGCAAAGGCAGCTGATTGTCTTGATTCAGTATTTTCCGGAGCCTGGGTCTCTAAATCCTTCCAGTAGACATCACTGGCAATCCCTAACATTGAAGCACACTTTTTAAGACAATCCGAGCCTGCTGCTTTCAAATCATCAGCAATGCTGACAGGTTCTTGAGTAGTTCTGTTTAGCTTAATATCTGCTCCGCCGTATTGAGCTTTGGTGATAATATGTTCACCTGCCCTAACTGTAAGTTCCCCTCTGACCCAAACCTGTTTTTTACCAACCTGCTGGTCCAAAATTTTAAAATCCCAATCCCACCCAAAAACCTGGTTTAACATATTGATCACATAACCTATTTCCACGTAACTTAACCTAGTTCCCCCCGGGCCCGGCCTGGTTTTAATATATTGGGCAGGAGTTTTTTGGGTAATAAAAGAAAGTTGAGCCTGGGTTAGGTTCTGGGGCAAGTTTCTTTCCCATAACTTAATAGGTTTCTCTTCAGTCATATAACTAAATTTTAGACATAAAGCATAAGCCTTCAGTCAATTTAGGGTAAGAGTAGAGTAATGAG
>CAZYBP010000049.1:0-6960 GCA_964645555.1 uncultured Gammaproteobacteria bacterium | reverse complement strand
AATGACACTTTAAAGCTCTTTGATGTTAAAAATTTGGAAGAAATTAAACCGGAATTTATTAAGGTAAAGTGGGAATATGCAAAGGGAAATTTACAGGATTTTCCTTACTTTATGCTTAAAGAAATTTATGAGCAGCCTCAGGTTCTATATAATCAAATCCAAAATTTAGAAAATGTAGAAAATATTGCCCAGGAAATAAAAAAGGCTTTTGGGACGTATTTTATTGGTTGTGGTTCTGCTGGGTATGCGTGTATTTTAGGAGAATATTTATTTTCCAAAATTGCCAAAAAGCATGTTAATTTTTCTTTAGGATCTGAATTTAACTACACGGCTCACTTTTTAACCGAGAAAAGTTTACTGATTGCTATTTCTCAAAGTGGTGAAACAATTGATATTGTTGAACCTGTATCTGCTGCCAAGAAAAGAGGTGTTAAGGTAGTATCCTTAACAAACACCTTGGGCTCTACCTTATACAGGATGGCTGATATAAAGATGATGTTACAAGCTGGGCCAGAAAAAGCTGTAGCTTCTACCAAAGCCTTACTTGCTATGGTAGCCAATGTCATACTGCTATCTTTTGCTGTGGTAGATAAACTTGAAGAAGGGGTTAACATTATAGAAAAAAGTGCCAATGAGATTGAGTCAATCCTAAAAAACAAGGATTCAATTCAAAAACTGGCTATAAAAATACAAAAATGTAAACATGTTTATGTTTTGGGTAGAGGTTTATCATACCCAGTAGCTTTGGAATCTGCTCTAAAGATTAAAGAAGTCTCCTATATTCATGCAGAAGGATTAGCCGGAGGAGAATTAAAACATGGACCAATTGCTTTAATAGAAAAAGGTACGCCAGTGATAGTTTATGTGCCAAATGATGAAACAAAGGGAGCAATTTTGGCAAATGCTATGGAAGTTAAAGCAAGAGGAGCGTATATCATTGGATTAGGAGTGGAAAATAATCCTCTGTATGATTATTTTTTTCAAGTATCAGATTGCGGAGCAAGTTCTGTTTTACCAAACATTGTCTTTGCTCAATTTTTAGGATATTTCTTGGCTACTAAATTAGGATATGATCCGGATAAACCTAGAAATTTGGCAAAAAGTGTAACTGTTAAGTAGGATTAGAATGACTTAAAAACTAGAGATACCGAGTTACAACTCCAGGTTCAGAGACTAGTAATGTACCTGATCTTCGACCTGCTACGATTACCTGGTTTGGTCCTAGTAATGGTAGGACTTTATCTAAATAGGTCTGTTGTAGGGCTAAAAATCCGGGAGATAAATTTCCTGGCTTCCAAGTAACTTCATTATCTTCCCCCGCATAACCGGGGAACAAAAGAAGTCCTGGATTATTGTCTTCTGGATTATTGTTTTTTAGATCATACAGATCACGCTCTATTGCCTGGTAAACATTAGGATTGGGATAATTAAAGCAGGCTCTTTCTAAAAGTGGATGAGTAAGCTCAAGGGCGGTTGCGGTTCTGGTAATTTCTGCAACCGTGACACGTCCTGTAGGTTGAGTTCCTTCTAAGATTCTAGCTAATCTGTCTAACTGAGCACTTGATAATTCCCCTGTTTGTCCAATTGCAGTTACCCACAATTCATGATTTGTGAGAGGAAATCTTTCTAGGACAGCCTCAATTACAGCCCGAGCTTGTTCTGAGCCGGGAACCACCCGGTGGTGGCCTCCTATAGTTGCGAATCTATGCACCATTCTCCTGAAAGGTCCCTCATGAATTGGGGGTATGGATACTACTGTTTCTATTGGCATAACAGGTATAATATACCTAAGTTATGGAAAATGCCAGCAAGGCGCTCTATTTTTTAGGAATAATATTTTTAATTTTGGGATTGCTTTTTAATATTATGCCCAATATGCCAAGGTTGCCCGGAGATATTTCTATTGATAAACCAGGAATAAAAATTTATATTCCTTTCACTTCTGCTCTTATAATCTCTGCTATTTTAACTTTAATGCTTAATTTTTTTAAGAAGTAATAATATTGTTTGCTAAGCTATAGATCGTGAGCGTCTACTTCACGTTTGTCCAAACCCCCAACCAGCCATCGCAAATCGCATTTGTTCTAATGCGTATTCAGTTACTTCAGGATAAGCAACTCTTGCAGTTTCAAAAACTGGGAAATAGTGAACAATAGTTTCCCGAAACTTTCTGTCTCTTCTTGCTGGATCCTTTATTCCTTCCATATCTCTCAAGTTATTTAACCTATCTGCCATCTTAACAACTTTAGCATCTGATGAAGCTAAGGCTAAATTCTTCAGCTCCAATTGCTCAGCTTGTTCCTTTGTTAATACCTCCACATCATCAACATGGGGCCGAGTTACAGCAATAAATATTTCCGCAGTTCTTGGGGTAAATACTCTTGCGACTAAGAACTGAGCTTGTCGCCTCCACTCGGAATAGCTCATTTTAGTAGGGTTACCAAACAAAGCAGTATCTTCTCCCGCATCATGGATCAAACTCGCTATAACAAGGTCAGGGTCCATTAATTTAAATTCATCTAAAACAATGAGTGCTGCTCTTCTGGGATGCTCAAAATATCTTTCTCCCCCGGCGCGTCTTTGCCGTCCATGTCCGGATTTAGAATTTTGATAAGCATAATCAATTAACCACCTCTCTGTTTCAGGAAAAGCTGCAATCCTTTTCTGAAATCGGGCATAGTTTTCTCCTTCGTTACCACTTATCATTTTCGCCAATATACAAAAAGAATTTATATTTTGCAACCTATTGATTTCAAAAATATTGTTATAAAAGTCGTTTTCATCTAAATATTTTAGAAAAGTTTTATTGTTGTTGCAGAAACTAGCCTAAACTTTGTCGTAAGATAGCAGCTTGTTCTATTTCTTCTTGAGGATTTCTGCCAAATTTAATTTTGAGTAATATTTCCCGGGTTAAAACCTCATGCTTTTTTTCTTTTGCTGTTTTAGGTCCTAATTTTTGTCCTAAATACTCCTCAATTGCTTCAACATCTTCTTTCACTCCAGAAATTCCCAATAGTCTTAAATTTTCTTTGGATAAATAATTTCCTGCACGAATTAAAGAGGGTTTGAGTTGTAAATATAAAGACTCTAAAAGTTTGAGTTTACCCTCTTGTTTTGCCCTCCTTAGTCCCCTGCCAGTCCCGAGTAATTCTGGTGGAATACCTAATGAGTAACAACAGGCAGCAAAGCCGATCGCTCTAGGTAACTTAAGTTTGCCTACTTGTCTTGAGTAACCAAATAAACCAATATGTTGTACTCTTTCCCTTCTTTGCGGAATATATAGTGAGATTTTTTTTATTAGCGGTGCCATTTTTTCTACAGTTTCTTTATATGGCTTTTCAAACCATGGAATTATTGTTTGAATTTCTGGCAAATAACTCTCGGGCAAGATTTTAGTTTTTGATTTGGCAATATTTGCCTGGATTTGTTTGATTGCTTTTTTTACTAAAGCCAAAGGATAGTCATAGCGGAATGAGGATTGGATAACTATGGTACTAACTCCTTTAAATTCCTCCAAAAATTCTTGAGTGTTTTGCGGTGTTAATCCCCCTCTGAAAGGTAAAGAACCTGGGGCAATAATTGGAAATGTAGGGATACCGGTTTGTTTTGTAAATTTGGCATATTCAGACAAAGCCCATTTAACAGCCAAAGTTGTTGGTACTATACCAGAGTTTAATGCTGGATCAGAACGGGCACAAAAAGGACGTAAATATAGTAATTTTTGCTTAAATTGTTTTTGGAACAGTTTTGCATAGGTTTTTATTATATTTCCTGAATTTAAAATAATATCTACACTTTCAAAGATAGGGATAACTTCTATAATTTTTTTGCCAAAGCCATTTGAACCAAAAGAACTGGTAGCTGCTTTCAAAAATCTTTGATAGCTTTTTTGCACCTCAATTAATTCTTTAGCTGATTCAGTCATGGGTAAGATCACTTCAAAAAGAGGGGTAGCAGCAAAGTTTGCAGAGTGAGCAAGTTGCTGGCCTGAAAGGATAACCATAAAAGCTCTTCCCAGTCTATAGCCTGGTTCAACTCTTGGGTTTGGTACACGGAAAGTTAAAAAGACATCTTTACCTATCGGATGCTTTTGGAAAAACTGTGAGTGACTACCTAGGAGTCTTTCTATGACTGCCTCATCAACAAGTTTTCCTTCCCAGTCCCACATAACCTCGTCTCCCCCAAGTTGGTTATACACCAAAAAGCATTCTTTTAGTTCATCATGGGTTTTAATAAACTCACTACTGTGCCAGTAAGGTTTTGCAGCATGATCAGGGTGTTGGGAAAACATTACAGCAGGGATTTTTCTGGTTATTTGTAGTTTTTGAGCGCGTGATGGCACCATATATTTTAATAAGGGTCCCGATTTCTTCGGGACGGTGCCACCTTATTTCTCCTTCGACTATGCTCAGGACTCATTTTTTCTATTACGGGAAATCCCGTCAGGTTCTATTTCCGCGCCTTTGGCGGGGTTTCTTCCTGCAGCTTCGAAGTGTTTACTTCATCAACGCCTTTAGTCTAGTTTGCAAAATTATCTCATAAAATGCAATAGGCTATTTTTTAAGAGTGGATGTTGTCTGAAGACCAGCATTGAATTTCGACTTATGAACTGGTAGTGTTGAATTATGCGTAAAAAATGCTCCAAATGTGGACAGAATAAATTACTGGATGAGTTTTATCAGAGAAAAAAGCATAGAAGTGGTGAACATTATGAGAAATGTAAAAAATGCATGAAGGAGCGGGGTAGGAAATATTATCATCAAAATCACGAACGACAACTTACTTTAGCAAAAGTAAGGAAAGAAAGGTATAGAGAACAGAGAAGACTATGGTTGAAAAACTTAAAGGATAAGCCCTGTACTGATTGTGGAGTGAAATTTCCTCCATTTGTAATGGATTTTGATCATACGGATAAGGAAAATAAATTGGCTAGTATTTCTTGGTTGGCGTTTCATGATACCTCTAATTTTAAGAAAATAGAGGATGAAATTGCCAAATGTGATTTGGTTTGCGCCAATTGTCATAGAATAAGAACACATGATAGAATACAAAAACGGAAAGCCGCAATTGCCAACGTGGTCAAGGCGCCTCTCTGAAGAAGAGGTTATCTCAGTCCGATTCTGGGTTGCGGCACATTAAGCGGGGGTAGTTCAGCAGTAGAATGTCTCGTTGCCAACGAGAAGGTCGCGGGCGCGCATCCCGTCCCCCGCTCCAAATAAAACCTTTTAAAGGTATATGAGTATTAGAAACACTGCCATTGCAGCCTTAATTTTTGTTCTTCTTTATAATCTTTTATTTTTTCATACAAAATTTGGGATAGGAACAGGACTACTTTTTATAATCCTAAATATTTACTTTTTCTTTACCCGTTATCAAGACAGTAAACGCCCAAATAAAAATATTGAACTTGGTTTTTTAGGTTCGGTAGCCGCCGCTATCTTTGCCTTTCTTTTTGCTTTTAGGGACAATGGCCTTGTTCAAATAATTGACTTTTTAACAGCTGTCTTTTCCTCCTTTGTCGCTATATATTTTTATAAATTCTCTGGCCATTTTTCATTTAGGATACCAAATTTTATTTCGGTTCCGTTGATAGTGATTGATAATTTTGTTAAAAGTTTTATTAATTTATTCAGACACAATACTTGGTCATCCCAATCTTTGGAAAATGATAAAACTTCCTCATTGATTAAAGGTTTGGTTATTGCCGTGCCAATTGTTGCAAGTTTACTTTTTTTACTGGTGCGAGCGGATCCTATCTTTGGAAAATTAACTCAGGATATTATGAAAAATGTTGGGGAGAGAACTATTGTTTCTTTAGTTATTTTTATCGTGATGTTTACTTTTGGAATAATAAAAATTTTAGAGAAAGTGACAGAGGAGAAAGTTAGCGAAATTGCCAAAGGTAAATCGCATGAGTTAATAGTTATCACAGGCAGCGTGCTTTTTCTCTTTGCAGTTTTCATCTCCGTTCAATTCCGTTATTTATTCTTGGGTGTGGAAGAAAGAGAATTAAGCCAGCTGGGGATTACCAGTTTGACTTATTCCGAATATGTCAGAAGAGGTTTTTTTGAACTGCTGATTGCTTCTACAATTTCCAGTGGTGTCATTGTGTATGCATTGAAGTATCTTCATTTTCTAACTGATCGTCAAAAGCCATTAGTGCAAATATTTACAGCTGTTTGTACGGTTGAAACAGGATTGATTTTATTGTCGGCTGTAAAACGGGTAGCTTTATATGCTGATGCGCATGGTTTAACCAGAGCTAGGGTGTTTGGTTTTGTCTTTTTAATATGGCTGGCAGTTTTGCTGACAATTTTTTTGATTAGAGTATTCAAGCAGTGGAGAAAAGAAAAGTTTTTTACTTCAGTATTGATTAGTACATTTTTAATCCTGCTTTCGGTCAATTTAATAAACATTGACGGATTGATTGCTACAAAATATAGACCAACTGTTAATGAGGAGATAGATTATTATTACTTGACTAATCTCTCAACCGATGCTGTTGAAAGTTGGATACCAGCTATCTTGGACTCAGAAAGAATTATTTCCCAGCTTGAAAAAAATGCCGTAATTACCCCGGAAGACAATAGAAAATTGTATTGGGCTAAAAGGCCTGTAGGAAAAATTAAGGAAAGAGTGGACTATTTAAACAAAAAATATGAAGTAATTAATCAGTGGCAATCATTCAATTTGGCAGAATATCACTCCTTTAAAGCCATCAAGGAAAATAAAGATATTTTTTCAAAAATAGCTCCTTTACTTGATAAGGCTAATCAATTACAAGCTAGAGTAAGCAACAGCGTTATTCAAGATACACAGCTGGACCGATCCTTACAGCCTCCCCTGCTTTACTAGTACACTTTTAATTAAGTTCTATGTCTGGTAAAATTTAGCCACAGCTTTAACATTGCCGGATCGTCTAACGGTAGGACAACTGCCTTTGGAGCAGTGAATTCTAGG
>CAZYBP010000048.1:552-7027 GCA_964645555.1 uncultured Gammaproteobacteria bacterium | reverse complement strand
ATTCCTCCTAAAAGCAAACTAACCTTTCCTGAATTACTATTTCGCTACATGTCTAATGTCATATCAGCCATTAATTCACCGTCTGATAGAGGTCTTTTCTTAGGTAGATCTATTGAAGACAGATCTACAATATCCTCAGGATAACTTCGTTCAACTGAATTACTTGCAAAACTCATAGTCTTAAATTATATAACTTTTGAGTCTGATTTGTTAAAATTAACACTTCTTTCCTAGTTATTACCCCTTTTTGGCATCTATTTAAACTAAATTTCTCTAAGATATAGTCTGAATATGAGTTTACAAGATGCTTTTTATACAAAATGTAGGAGCAGCCGTAGCCTCAACTGCTTTCCATCAAATTAGAAAAATAACTTCCCCTAAAAAAAGACGCACAAAAAATAGAAGATAGAGATTCTGTTAACAGCTTATAGCTTTGCATATTCTTGTTAAATCTTGTATAGTAACCCCTATGTCAGTTGAGCAAGAAGGTGACCAGTCATCTGTTAGAAATTCTAATTGGAGGCAATCAACAAAAGGATTAGATTATCCAGTGAAAATATTTCATCATGTTTTTCCTAATGTAAAAGCAAATCATATTACTGCTGCCGGAGTGATGCTTTCTGTTGCTGGTATAGAATTAATGGAGAGACAGCATAGACTAGGTAAGAGTTCTGGTAGAAACACTGGTATAGCTATTGGACTTACTCTAGCTGGTATGGCTTGCGATCTTTTTGATGGTAAATTGGCTAGACTAACCAGAGGCGAAATGGCTGATGAGGAGGAAAAGTTAGAAGATGAGATGAAAGGACAAGCATATGATCCTATGGCAGATGGAATTATTGAAGCATTTCAATCCTTGGCATCAGCATGTACTGCTTCTAAATTAGGTCGCAAGAAAGAGGTTTCTGCAGCTTTGTTTAATCTGGCAACATGCAATTTACCTAGAACATTTAAAGCTGTAGCAGGTATATTTGGTAGGGTAGTGCCTGAAACTTATAAACCTTATGATTTTCGTTTTTTTGGCACAAGTTTAGGCAGAAAATTCCTAATTATTTGGCAACCTTTGTAGATCAGTTTAGGGGTGTGCCGATACAGGGCTATTTGAATACTCTAACAGGTACTGCAAATAGTGTAGTGGCTGTGGAACGATTAGGGGTTATATTCCACGAACCTTCTTATGCTTACATTCTTAATGTGAAGGAGTCAGATAATGCCGCTTTTAGGGCTAAGTATTTAGGTGTACAGAGTTTGGTTAATATAGGTGTAGCCCTAGCAGCCGGTTGGATGCTTAGAGATAGAAACCCAACATCTCATACAAACCCTTAACTTCTATACAGAGGTTATCTTTAGCAAGTTTTAGTAAAAATTCCAAGGCTTTGGGGGTATAAAAATTATTATCCAAAATTTTCATAAATTGTTTAATCTTGGGAGAAGTTTTGGATTCTGGAGTTGCTTTGCTTGCCAAAATGACGTTCTCCACAAGATTTACATTTTCTTGTGCTTTTTTCAAATCCTCCTCTATATATTCCCAGGATTTGGCCCAATGATTTGAAAGCAGTAACCATCTGATTGCATTAGGGGAGTATTTTTTAACTAGATCAGCAACCATAACTAAATTACCTTCTGATTTGCTCATTTTTTTGCCCTGGTAAAAAACAGTGCCTGTATGAAGCCAATATTTAACAAAAGGGATTTTTCCAGTTGCACCCTCAGATTGGGCAATTTCTGCTTCATGATGGGGAAATATTAAATCCTTACCGCCTCCGTGAATATCAATTTGTTCACCCAAAGTAGAAATACCCATGGCAGAACACTCAATATGCCAGCCAGGCCTGCCTGGACCAAAAGGGCTTTTGAAGATTGGGATATGAGTAGATTGATTTGGGGTTGAGCCTCTCCATAAAGTGATATCTAAAGGATTTCTTTTGTCTGGATTTACCAAATCTTCTTCAAACTTTTTGGCAAATTTAATTTTTTTGTAATCTGTATATTTTGATAATTTACCGTAATCTTTATCTTTTGAAATATCCAAATATACTGAATTGCCAATTTGATAAGTAAGACCGTTATCCAAAAGCCTTTGAATAAGCTGGATCATGCAAAGAATTTGTTCTGAGGCTTTTAAGTAATAATCAGGAAAAAGCCAGTTTAATTTCTTCATATCCTCTAAAAAGTGTTTGGTCCAATAATCTGCTAATTTATCCCAAGGAACATTTAGTTTTTTGGCTCTTGCTAAAATATCTTTGTCTTTATCATTAATATCAGTCACATTTTGAGTGTAAATTACCTTAAATCCTTTAAATTTTAGGTATCTAATTAGTGCGTCAAAGGAAATATATGTAAAAGCATGGCCTAAATGGGTGGTGTCATAAGGAGTAATGCCACAAACATAGATAGTAACTCTTTTATCCTCTAAAGGCTTAAATTCATCTTTGGAATTAGTTAAGCTGTTATACAGTTTCATTATACGTAAGCATATAACAAGCTATGCTTATTAAATGGATTATATAGTATTGGGGAGACTAGTTGGAAATTAGGATTTTTACTGGTCCATTAAGGGCAGGGTAAGAATAAAGATTGTTCCTTTTGGTCCAAGCTTAGGGTTTTTTCTATGCATAGCAAAAGTTATACTGCTTTTTAGTTCCAGATTACCTCCATGAGCTATTGCTGTTGCCCTGGCGTAAGGTAAACCTATGCCTGTACCCATTTTCCCGTTGGTGGTAAAACCTTCAAAGATTCTTCCCCTGAATTCTAGCGGGATACCCTTCCCTGTATCTGCTATGGTAATCATAGCCTGTCTGTTTTGTACTTCCAGCGATATAGTAAGTTCTCTAAGTTTACTTTTTTCCATGGCACGAACAGAATTAGTAATTAAAAAGGATAGTGTAGACTGTAATGCCTGGATATTGCCTAAAAGTTTAAGGTTTCCATCAGCAGTTGCGATACTTGCTTTTATATTGTGCAGTCTAAATAATGCTTCCATTCCCTCTTCTCTTGTGACTGATAATACTTCCGCCAAAGAAATTACTTCTCTTGTTAGGCTCTCTGAATAAAGAATTGTTTTGATTTGTGCGCTTAAACGCTCATCAGCACTTCTAATAGCTTCAGCAATTTGCCTACAATGATCAGCTACCGAAACATAATTTGGTTGAGGTTGTTGTAATTGACGGGCAACGCTACTGGCATATCCACGGATTAAGGTGTGAGGTTGTCTAAGGTCATGGGTAACTATGGCCATCATTTTCTCTGTTTGACTTGCTCTTTCTTCCATAATTCTTGTTAACTCAGCTTCTTTTGCTTTATCCTCGGTTACATCACGAACCTCAACTAAACAAGTAACTCTTCCGCCTAAAGTTTGGTATGGGGAAACGAATAATTCATAATAGTTGCCGGCTACAGGAGCCTGAACCACTGTTTTATGAGGTTTTCCTTCAACTTGGACAGCTTCGACTATAGGTAATATTCCCTCTTGATCTTCAACAGGTTGGAAAAGTGCTCTATGTACTGCTAGTGCTCTATCTCCCTCTAACTTTGCAAGAGCTTTATTCATGTACATAAAGCGCCGGTTTGAACCGATTACGGCTACCCCAAAGGTAAGATTGTCAAATGCATGATATACAATTGTTCAGTATGAGGCCCAGCTACCTGGGTACCATCCCCAGCTAACCTGTCAATGTTTATATGTTCGGGTGCACTATGATGACCTATAGATAGAAAGTTAAAATCCCTCTCAGGCATAAGTAATATATTTTACTATAACTCATAGTTTTAGTCAAAAAGCTAAATCTGTTATAATGGAACATTATGGCTATAGAAGCTTTAAGAGAGCCTGTGAAGGATCCAAAACCTATACTATCTTTATCCGAAGCACTAGCGCTTTCACGAGCACACCGTGAGCGCGCCGAAGCAAAGAAAAGATTGTTTGAATCTTTGGGGGTGGGTATTCGTATAGTTGGAGCAATAGGTTTGTTTTATACCGGAACCTTGCTAGCAACAAAAATAGATTTGGCTGGAGTGGTAAAAGGAATTACCACAAGGGAGATTTCCGAAGAGCAGTCTTTTGGTCCTGACGCATTTGAAGTTACTTGTAGTAAGGGAGATTCTGCGTCAAGAGGCAGACATGCTGATATAAGGTGGTCTCATCGCGAGCCTATTGATCCAGTAGGTCTAACTGTTATTGTTGTTGACAATAAAAATGTCCCCCGCTGGCTTAGAACTTATAGAGGTTGGATTTCGGGAGTTGAGGATACATTGCATTTGTCTGGTTCGGATAAGAAAGTATATATTATTCAAGGACCATGGGTAGGAAGGTCTAATAAATCATTACCGGATAACCCGTTACAAAGAATAGTCACCCAGGGCAAATGTCCCAAGCCTTTTCAGCCTAGTTGAACTGGAGTTTCCCTGTAAAGTATAATATTAAGGTTTAATTTAGGGCCGGTAGCTCAGCGGGTTAAAGTAAGTAACCTTACTTTAACGGGATAACTACAAACTAATCCCGATATAATCGGGATATCTTAAAATAATAGTTATCCCAGGAAGAGCAGTGCCGAAGGCTTTTTGCAGAGAGTACATTGTAAAACTGAATACGTAATTTAATTTAGGGCCGGTAGCTCAGCGGGTTAAAGTAAGTAACCTTACTTTAACGGGATAACTACAAACTAATCCCGATATAATCGGGATATCTTAAAATAATAGTTATCCCAGGAAGAGCAGTGCCGAAGGCTTTTTGCAGAGAGTACATTGTAAAACTGAATACGTAATTTAATTTAGGGCCGGTAGCTCAGCGGTAGAGCAGGAGACTTTTAATCTCTTGGTCCAGGGTTCGATCCCCTGCCGGCTCACCGAAGGTGCATTGAGTATTTTCTGCATCACGAATAGATTGATATAGAGGACTAATCTCGCGGTTCGAACAACCAGGATAGCCCCAAACAATTCCCGAGGTAAATATTGAACCAAGAAGACAACGAAGCTCACTTAACCCCTTCTGTGTACTATTTTTAATGTAGGAATCAAAGGTTTTAGATAGGTCTGACAGTTTATCTAATATAAATTTCTCAATGGTATCTATATTATATTGATCAATCATTGCATCGTTTTTAGAAGCTTGCGCAGCTATTATTCTGTTTTCTATGAGTACATTTTGTTCTTTAAATACTTCGTCTGAATAAATACCTGCTAAGTTTTTCTCAACTAAGAGTTGCCTTTGAGCGTGTAATTTACCGATCTCCTCATTAGCATCATTTTTAGCCTTATTAAGCCTTAGCTTTTTTTGATGGTAAATCCGACGAAGGCGTGATAAATAAAGCTTTAAACCTGCCTCTGAAGGGCTCATCTCCTTCAAAAAATTACAGATCCCATTATTAACATCATCTAGCGGTATCGAAGAGGTAATGCACCTATTTCTGCAAAAGTAGTAAGCATAGCGACTATTTCTACCTTTACTCCATGCTCCTGTAAATGGAGTTCCGCACTTACTACATCGTAGTATCCTTCTTAAAGGAAACATTGTATTATCTCTGCTCTTTTTTGGCAGGAGAGGATTATTTCTGTTTCTTCCATCTAAAATGGCTTGAACCCTGTAAAACTGCTCTTCTGTAATCATAGGGGTATGCTGCCCTTTAATTATTTCAGGGTATTTTTCTGAAGTTAGTAACCCCATGTAGAATTTACTTCTGAACATTCTTTGGACTGTTTGGTGTCTTACTTTAATGCCCCAACTGTTCATAATTTTTGCCATCTCCTTTAAGCTCTTCGTACCCGTTGTCATCAAATCCCACGCTTTTTTAACAGTGTCAAACTTCTCAGGATCTTTTAACGCATGACCTGATTGAGTTATATAACCTAGAGGAACGTGGTTAGTAATTTGTCCCGATAAAAACCTGGCTCTCATTCCATTTTTGGTTCTCTCACTTCTTACGTCATTGTCATGTTGGGCAAAGCTAGCCAAAACTGTCTCTAACAACTTTTCCGTAGGTGAATTTCCGGTAGGTTCAGATGCAGAGATTAAGGCGATACCCATCTCATAAAATCTCTTTCTAAGAGCCAGGTAATCTGATGTTTGTCTTGACAATCTATCCAGGCGGTACACGAAGACTCCTTTAACCTCTTTTTTATTTTTTCTGCAATAATCAATCATTTCAAGCAGCACGGGTCTACCGGTTATAGTTTTTGCTGACCTGCCCTCTTCTCTGAAAATCTGGTCTACCTCATACCCTTTATATTTGGCATCTCTTCTGCAAATTTCTTCTTGAGTTTTTAAGGAGAAATTCTCCACTTGTTCCTCTGAGGAAACACGAATGTAAACAACTGCTTTTTTGGGTCCAACTATGTTGTTATTGAAGACAGGTTGTAAAATCATAGTTAAAGATTTAATAATTCGTTTAGTGTTTTACCGTCAAAGACTTTTCTTTCATACTCCTCAAGCCAGCTATCAACTAAAAATTGAATTTCATTGACAAGATCGTATACTTGG
>CAZYBP010000048.1:0-542 GCA_964645555.1 uncultured Gammaproteobacteria bacterium | reverse complement strand
TCTCCTAAAATATCTCTTGCTTCTTGGATATCTTTTTGTTGCTTATTCTGATCGCTAAATAGTTGGTTTAATTGATCATAGGTTCCTTGTGGATTAAAAGAAGACTCTGAGGATAGACTTGGTAAGATAAAAACATCTTCATTCGAGATAACTGAATCATTTAGTATTTGTATCTCATTCTTTTCCATACCTTGTCTATAACTATAAATATATTTATAGTATATATAATTATATTTACAGTTGTCAAGAGGAAAACTATCATTTTAATGAAACTTATAGTATAATAAAGCACATTATGGCGGTTAGATTAGAAGCAGTTGAGCAAAGAGAAAATCATACATTATCCGAGGGAATTTTTCGCGAAGGTGAGTTGGTCCATTGTGTTGCAAAGGATGCTGCTCAAGTTATAAGTATTTTAAGAGAAGGTCTTAAAACTCCTCACGCAGTAGGAACCCGCACTTATAGCAATACAGACAACCAGATTTGCATGTCTCTTTTATCCAAAATAGGACTTCCACAAAGATTCCAGGATACGCAAGCTG
>CAZYBP010000047.1:2916-7099 GCA_964645555.1 uncultured Gammaproteobacteria bacterium | reverse complement strand
TTTGCAAGGTAGCTGTGTAAGATCCTGGATTAAGTTGCCCGATGGTGGCTGAAGCGATTGTTCCATTGCTATCAACTGTAAGTTTTATATTCTTTCTAGCAGTTCCTGTGATACTCAATTGGTAAGCTTCATTTGCCGGCTTGACAGAACCATCAACAGTGATATTGGTTGTTTCGTCGGGCCTTGGAGAAAAATTAAGAGTACAACTTTGTATGCCACCCGAAAGATCTGGTTTGATCTCATAGCTTCCTTCGCAATACTTTCCTGGCGACCCTTTTTTCTCTAAATAAAAAGTGTGGCGTTCTGACTTAAAGAGAACATCTCCTGGATTATAATGAAGGCTGGGAAATCCATCACCATTTGGGTCAAGGAGAGCTCCATCTATTTCCCTTGTGTATAAATTATCCCTTGTCTCATCGGGCTGGAAGGTTATACGAGGGAATACCAGTTTATATTTTGCAGTGGTATCTCTAGGTTTAATCATAAATTGAATCCATCTTTGAGAATCTGGTATGGAATTGGATAACGGTGGTGTGTTTCTAATTAAGGAAGAAGGGATAATAGTAATTTCACAGTTGCTGTCAGCAGATACTATCGATGCGTTGGGCAACAATAGTGTGGTTAATAAAAAGACTAAAAGAATTAAAGAGAGGATTTTTTTGGACATTATTCCAAGTTTACCACAACTAGTTTATATAGTTGTGGCTTAGCATAAATTTAAAATAGCAGCTAGTTGTTAGGGTCTAGGGTTTATGGAATAAGGATATATTTCAAAACCTGAATCTGTAATGATAGTTAATGCTTTCAACAAGTCTCCCTCTGTTTTATGATGTAACACATCTGCCAATCTCTCATAAAAGTATTGAACATCAGCTTTAACTAAACGGATAATAATTGTTCCGGCCTGGTATTTTGGATACTTACTCAGGGTTTCAAAATCTCTATCATGGGTGAGGATGATTCGCTGATCCTGAATGGCTAATTTAATGATGTCTATATCTTTGGTCGATAATTTTCCTGTTTTAACATCAATGATATCGTGCCCATCTTGACGGAGTTTCTTAATAATCAATTGGGCAATGTTAACGTCGGCGATAAATTTCATGAGGAATTGCTTGCAGGTTAACATCTCGTCTTTTTTTCTCCACAGCTTTAGCTGCATATTCTATAGCAGCTTGAATCTGGTCCCTGGTTAGAAAAGGAAATTCTTTTAGCATCTCTCTAATTTCCATCCCGCCTGCTAAAAATTCTAAAATTACCTCCACAGACATTCGGGTGCCGGCAATAATTGGTTTGCCGCCTAAAATTTTTGGATTAGATACAATTTGGGCTTTTCTCATAATGTGAGTATTATACCATGATTTTTTTGGACATTAGTAAAAGTTTACCACAATTATGTAGACTAATTGTGGTTTACCACAACTAGTTTATATAGTTGTGGCTTAGCATAGTTTCCAATCTCTGGGTAACTTTTGGAGGTGGAGTTAAAGGTTTATGTCATGGTAAAATTTGAAGGCATGATTGCCCAGTGGAAACTCAAAATTCAAAATTCCAAATTCCAAATTACAATTCAAAAGTTCAAGGTTTTGATCACTTTTGGATTTTTACTTGTATTTTTGACCTTTAACTTTTGGCTTTTGACTTCTGTAGTCCATGCTGATGAAATTTCAGATTTGCAAGATCAGATTGATAAGTTAAATTCAGCAAGGGAAATGTCTGTAAAAGCGACCAAGCCCTTAGAAGGCCAGCTGGAATCCCTGGAAAGGCAACTGGCTCAAATCCAGGCCACTATTGATAATTTAACTGCAGGCATTGCCCAAAAACAAAAAAATCTGGATTTGCGGGAAGACAAACTGGCTCTCCAGCAAGCCTTGCTGGAAAAAAGGGTCAAAGCTTACTACATCCGTTCTTACCTGGCAGATCCTTTAGTGGTAATTTTGTCTTCTATTCACTCAAGCAATATTTTCAGGGAACTTTCTTACCGCCAGTCTGTTACCAGGGAAGACAGGGAAGTAATTGTTGCAATAACCTCTGAGGTGATAGATTTGCTAACTGAAAAAACAAAACTGGAAAAGGATAAAATGAGACTGGCTGTAGTTCAAGCAGATGTAGACAAAAACGCCTCATTTTTAGGAGGGGAAATTAAAAAAGCCAAAGCTTACCAGTCTGATTTAGCAGGTAAAATTGCTCAATTGTCTGCCCGCCAGCAGGAATTGATAGCCGCCAAACTGGCCAGTTTAAATATTCCCCGCTCTGCTTACACCATGCAGGGAGGTTGTGTAGACGATAGAAGTATAGATCCCGGGTTTTCTCCCCGGTTTGCAGCTTTTACTTATGGTGTGCCCAATAGGGTAGGTTTAAACCAATGGGGTGCCAAAGGTAGGGCAGAAGCAGGCCAAAGCGCCCAATCAATTCTTTCTGCCTACTATAATGCTGATTACACCAGCGGATATAATCAGGGAATTAATATCCATGTCACAGGTAGCAATGAATACGGCCAAGTTTTTGATGAAAATTGGAATATTGATGAGTACTTAAAACATCTCTACGAAATGCCTGCCGCATGGCCAATGGAGGCATTAAAAGCCCAGGCTATTGCCGCCCGTTCTTATGCCTTAGCCTACACCAATAACGGTGCGTCTAACATTTGTCCTTCCCAGCAGTGCCAGGTGGTAAAAAAAGAAGTAAATGATGGTAATTGGCAGGCAGCAGTAGAAGCAACCAAAGGGGTAGTCCTGACCAACGGCGGCAGTCCGGTTAAGGCTTGGTTTTCCTCTACCCATGGGGGTTACATTTTTTCCTCCGGAGAGATTGGCTGGAGTGGAACTGCCTGGACTAAACATGCTACCGATGCTTCTGCTTCTGTCAGTAATTTTGCTGATTTAGCAGCCAGTGCCTATGATAGAAATTCCCCTTGGTTTTATTGTGATTGGGGAGCAAGGGCCTCATATAATAAAACTGCCTGGTTAAAATCTGATGAACTGGCAGATATTGTCAATGTAATTTTGCTGGGTAAGGCAGATTCTTCTACCCAAACTCACTTGGCTCAACTGGATAAGCCTAATCCTGATGGTACAGATACCTGGGATACCGGAAAGGTCAGACAGGAGTTGCAAAATAGAGGAATTCATGCTTTCAGTTCTGTCTCCAGTGTCAGCGTAGGATATGATACAGGTGCTGGCAGAAGTACTTCAGTTAATATCTCAGGAGACGGAGGATCAACAACCATTAATGCTACGGATTTTAAAAACTTTTTTAACTTGCGTGCTCCTGCCAATATTCAAATTGTCGGACCATTGTTTAATATCGAACAGAAATAGTGACTAGAGTCGAGAGTCTAGACTGTTTTTCCTAGACTCTAGATTCTAGCGACTAGACTCTAAAAAGTGTTATACTCGGCTTAATGTTTTCTGCTTATATTGAACATCCAACAAATTACCGTTTTGAAGGTCAAGATCCAGATGAAAAAATCCTGTTACTTTTAAGGGCCCATCCTATTACCAATTTAAGCTGGATAATTCCCGCCACTATACTGTTTTTTACCCCTTTTTTCTTACCAGGTGCTGTCTTATTTTTTAATATTAATTTATCCCAAATTCCTCCGCTGTACGGGATAGTATTTTTAATCATTAACTATTTGCTTACTTTAATAATTGTTTTTGAAGGGTTTTTAAATTGGTATTTTAATGTCTACATTGTGACAGATAAAAATATTATTGATGTTGATTTTCACTCGATACTTTTTAAAAATATTGATGTTGCCCCACTTAGGAATATTGAAGATACCTCCTCATCAATGGGGGGAATATTAAATGCCATCTTCCATTATGGCAATGTTTTTATTCAAACAGCAGGTACATCCAGAAATATTGATTTTCATGCTGTCCCAAGACCCCATCATGTAGCTGACTTTATTTTGGATCAAACGCATAAAATTCACGGAAAGGGTAAAGATGCCAACCATCCCGTCTAGTTTGCTTAATTTAGATTTATCATTGGCTGTGTTAAAGGCAGCAATTTTGCTAATTTTAGTTTTTTACGCTATATTTGCATTAATTATAATAAGGCAGGTGGATTTAATGAGTAAAACTTTAATTACCAGTGTTTCGCCTGTTGTTAAAGCGTTTGCCATTATTCATGCGGGTTTTGCCATAGGATTGATTTTACTGGTATGGGGAATGCT
>CAZYBP010000047.1:0-2816 GCA_964645555.1 uncultured Gammaproteobacteria bacterium | reverse complement strand
TTGTTCAAGTTGTTGGATTAAATACGGACCAGAAAGCTGCTCAGGTTATCTCCTCTTCTCAGGATGGAGATAATACTTTTCTGGCTGTTTTGGATTTATCCTCAGATGATGCTTTCACGAGAGGCAGACAGTCTTTGGCTGAAATCTCAGACTTCTATTTTGACTTTGAGGGTAGTCCTCCGGAGAAATTAAAAGCTACCTTCGAGCAAGCCAAGGAAAAGTTTGCTCAGGATGAATTTTCCTTCCTTGCAGCCTCCATAAGCGGTAAAATTTTATACTTTATGGTCAAAGGAGAAGCAGAAGTATATTTAAAAAGAGATAATAAACTATCCTCGCTTTTGACAGTTGGTACAAACGAGCAGCTTATCTCAGGTTTTTTACAACCGGCTGATAAATTACTCTTTTCCACCAAAAGCCTGGTCAGCTTTTTAGATGCTGATTTAGAGAAGTCTTTGAGCTTACCCTTAGACTCTTTCGAGGAGGAAGTTACTGGTAGGATTGGTGCTTCTAATTTAGAAAATCAAAGCCTGGCTGGTTTAGCAGTAGAAGTTGAACAGGAATCAGCAGAGTCTCAGGTTTCTGTAGATCAGGAAGAAATTCCCAGTTTACAAAAGGAAGAATCAATTGCCGGGGATAATTTATATTCTGCAGTTTCCGGAATCGGTTCAAAGGTGAATTTAGTTGCCATGGTTACTAAGCTGGTTAGAAATTACTTTCCTAAAAGCGGCAGAGGCAGGCTTATTATTGGCATAATTTTAATTTTAATAATTGGTTTAGGAGTTGGTTTTAAGGTTAAAATGAATAAAGATGCTCAAAAATTAGCCGCTTTTCAACAGGTCTTGCAAAAAGCCAAAGATGATTTTAATACTGCCAAAGGTTTAGCTTCTTTAAATCTAGTTGATGCTAAGGCTAAACTTGATTTAGCCAAAAATGAAGTAAACCAGGCTTTAAGTATGAAACCTGAAGATTCAGAGGCTCAGGATTTAAAAAAGCAAATTGAGCAGGATTCAAATTCCATATTGCAGCAATCTTCAGTATCAGATTTTCCTCTATTTTTGGATATGGATTTAGTCAGGAAAAATTTCAGGGCAACTCAAATGAGTTTGTCTTCCGGCAAGCTATTGCTTTTAGATCCGGATGCCAAAACCTTAGTTGCTATCGATTTAGCCAAAAAGAGCAATCAAATTCTGGCCGGCTCAGAGAAGTTGGGAGATGCAAACTTGTCTTCACTAAATGGGGGCCTAGCCTTTGTCTATTCTAAAGATAAAGGAGTATTACGGATTGATACAACTAATCAGAAGGTGACAACTGTCGCCAAAAAAGATGCTGATTTAGGTAAAATTGCCGATATATATGGCTTTGCAGGCAATATCTATGTTTTGGATGTAACCGGGCAAATTTGGAAATATATAGCTACTAATGATGGCTATTCTGATAAAAGGGAGTATCTAAGCAAAAACACCAAGGCAGATTTTTCCAGTGCCTTAAGGATGCAAATTGAATCATCTATTTACGTACTAAAAACTGGGGGAGAGATTTTAAGGTTTACCAAAGGTGATAAAGACAATTTTGGGTATCAGGGGTTAGATAAGGGAGTTAAGGATCCTAAAAGTTTTTTTGTATCATCAGATACTGACAATGTATACATCCTGGATTCGGGTAATTCCAGACTGTTAATCTTAACCAAAACAGGCAGCTACAAAGGCCAAATGAGCGGCAGTGAATTTGCTAATGCCTCGGATTTAGTGGTGGATGAAAAAGATAAAAAAGTATATTTGCTGGACGGCAGTAAGATATTTCAAGTTGACTTAAAATAAACAAGTTTGTTACTTACGTAATAACTCAAAACTTAAAACTCAAAGCTTAAAACTACAGCGTAAAACTAAAAGCTTTTCCCTTTAAGCTGTAACTTTACCTTTTGCACTTTACCCTTTACACTTAAGCTATGAGAATTATCAACAAAAAGGCTCTCCGTAATTACCATATCCTTGAACATTTAGAAGCCGGGATAGTGCTATCCGGAGCTGAGGTTAAATCCATCAGGGCAGGCAGGATTGATTTAGGGGAAAGTCATATAAGGATTTTAAATGGGGAGGCATTTTTGATTAATGCCAATATCCAAAGATATAACCAGGCTTCAGACAAAGAGTATGATGCTCAAAAAACCAGGAAGTTACTACTGCACAAGACACAAATTAACTCTTTAATCGGTAAAACATCTGGAAAACCTGTAACCCTGGTACCTGTTTCTATGTATGAAAAAAATAATAGATTTAAAGTGGAAATAGGTCTTGCAAAGAGCAAAAAGGAATTTGATAAAAGAAAAATAATTAAAGAAAGAGATCACCAAAGAAGGGTAGAGCAGGAACTCCGGGGAAAAGAGTAGACCACAAAAAATCCCGACAATCTTGGTCGGGATCATTTGGTGGAGATGTCGGCGTTGCAGCCGAGTCCAAAATTGTGACTAAAAAAAACTTCTACAAGCTTAGCTAATTAATTTTTATTCAATAGTTGTAACCAGTTAGCAGGAAAACTAATGAATGATTGAATTGTCTTTTGTTAGCAAGGATCAACCAACACCTTACTTACAGCATCCTGACTTTGTACGTACCTTAGTATCCCGTCAGAAAGAGGACAAATTCTAAAGTAGCTTTAGGCAGCTAAAGCGAGAGAAGGTCCAAATCCAGGTGTAACCCCGAAAATGAAACCTTTTACGCCATTAGCAGCGTCAGCAACGGTATTTTTAATGCCGTTTGTGTTTTGAAACAATATTTAACGCTTAATGTTTCCTGAGCGGCTTGCAGTTTTTAAAGAGC
>CAZYBP010000046.1:0-7280 GCA_964645555.1 uncultured Gammaproteobacteria bacterium | reverse complement strand
GGACTTGGCAAGAAATTTTCTATAACTCTTGCGTTAATTGGTTCATTTGTGTACATGATTTTTTTCTTCATAGATTCTTTTACCCTTTCTCCAATAGCCCGCACCAATTATCCTAATGCGGCTTTTTCTATAGGTGAAACGGACAGTTACAACACCTCCCTTCACTTTTCCGAAACAGTAGAATCTTTTTTCCTGTTGACTATGCTCTAGATCCTCAGCGATTACCTGACTTGGGTCAGCAAACGCATATTGAGCTGTCTCAAAATTAACTCCGTGTTTCTTTATATTCTCGGCGTTTTTATCCTCGTCCCATTCAAAATTAGTGTTCATAAATATATTACCATATTGCCATATATTTTGCCATACCCCAAAAATATCAATTAACTATCAATATCCATCATAACAAATCAAGGGAGTTGATGTACTTTATTATCCATCTTTTAGCCCAAATATATAAGCAAAGCTTGCCTTTTTCTATCGAAAAACGTAAGCAAACTCCGAGTTTAGACCGCCGGACAGGAATACTTTGAAAAACTCATCCAGTCTGTGTAATATATCGTTGGGCTCACCCAAGAAGTTTTCTTATTTATCTTTAACTTAAATCTATCTTCCTTCTCACCTCAAGATGTTTTAATAGCTACAAAAAGAAAAGGAGGTGATTTAAATGGATGACATGTCAATGCCTAAACAGAAATCTGAAATGATGGAACATCTAAGTCATGTTGATTATCCTGCCTCCAAACAAGATTTGGTAGATGCATGCGAAAAAATGTCAGATGTACCGGAAGAAGATAAAAAATGGTTTACGGAAAAATTACCGGATCAAACTTACAATAGCGCAGAAGAGGTAAAAACAGCATTAGGAATACAGGCTATGTAATCTTAGACCTTAATCTTGTATTTTTTAAGGTATTTTTTACCTGATTTTAAAGTGTAGGAAACTTCTAATCTGGCATTTTTTATGCCGGTGTGATATCTACATACATTTTTAGAGCAGGTGCCAAAAAGCAATTCCTGGCTAGCGGTTGAGGAACCGTCTAATTTAAGTCCACCCATGGCTCCTTCTTCCTGGGTATCAGTTTGGTAAGTCAGGAAATATGAAACCGAGGAAGCATTTTGCAAATTAGAAAAATAAACTACAGCTGCTTTCCTGTCTGCACGTAATTTTACGGAAACATTAATACCGGCACCTGGATTTTTTCTAACTGCTGTTGTCTTTTGCCCGCTTTTTAAAGCCTGAGGTAAAGTCTTTGCTTCTACTTTGCTGACAAATAGGAATACAGAAAATAGGGTGATAAGCAGGATTACTAATTTATTCATTGATATATTTTTAGGTTAGCACACTCTACCTATGCCGTCAAAAAACCTATGCTATACTCAAATTAATGGATAAAAAAACTGTAATACTTGCAAGTTTGGCGTTGGCTTTAATAGCAGGAATAGTATTTATCATATACCGTCCGCAACAGAGCCCTTTGATAACTTCCAATATTAACCAATCCAGTATTAAAAATAATATTGTTCCTTCGGAAACTTTAAAAACCTATAATGACCCTTCAGGTTTTGCTTTCGACTATCCGGATAATATTTCACTAAACAAAAGCGATGCAGAGGATAACAGAACATATGCGGATATACAGCTTAGTTCAAAAGATATAAACGGTAATTTAACTATTAAAATTACTGATAGCAGCTTTACTTTGTTAGATGATTGGGTAAAAGTAAATAAAGGCACTACAAAAGATGAACCAAAAGAAGTGAAACTAGGAAATTTAAAAGCCATAGAAATAAAAAATAGTGACAAGTTGCTTTTAGGCGCTTTAGATTCCGGGGTGCTTTTTACAATTGAAATGCCCAAAATAGAAGAGGATTTTTGGAATAAGGTTTACACTAAGGTTTTGGCCAATTTTTCCTTTGTTTCTCCGTCAACAGATACTGGCTCAGAAGGTAGTAATGATACATCTGATGTTTCTTTTGAGGGTGAAGAGGTAGTTGAATAATAGGCAGAGATGAATACTAAAAGAGTAATCTTTCTACTTCAGGAATTTTGGGTACCGGCAGTAGTTTTGCTTGGTATTTTTTTATATCTTGCATTAAACTTTAATAATCAGAAAACTTTGGCAGTTTATATAGCTTGGGCTTTTACTCTTTTAGGTAGTTTTCAACTATTTCAAGATACTTTCCATTCTATTTTAAAAAAACACTTTGCCTTAGATTACATTGCCATTTTGGCAATTGCTGTTTCTCTTTACACAGGGGAATATTTGGTAGCTTTAATTTTGGCTTTAATGATAGCCAGTGGCAGGAATTTGGAAAGTTATGCAGCAAATAAAGCAAGAGAGTCTTTAACTAAATTAACAGAAAGAATTCCGGATAAAGTAATCCTTTGGGAAAAAGATCATCCCGGACAAGAAGCCAGGGTGAAAGAAATTCAAAAAGGGATGGAGATTTTTATTAAAAAAGGTGAGGTAATACCTTTGGATGGTAATTTAGTAAGCCAGTCTGCTTTTTTGGATGAATCTTCCTTGACTGGTGAAGCCCAGTTTGTGGAAAAAGTAGAAGGGGATCAGGTCTTTTCCGGAACCATTAATATGGGTTCACCTCTGGCTTTAAAAGTAACCAGGACAGAGGAAAATTCCACATACAACAAAATCATTGAACTTGTAAAAAGTGCACAGGAAGAAAAATCACCTTTGGTAAGGTTAGCAGATAAATACAGTACCTATTTTACCGTTATAACTTTAGCTTTAGCTGGCCTTGCTTTATTTACTTCTAATTTTGATTTAACCAGGGCTTTGGCTGTACTGGCGATTGCTACCCCTTGTCCTTTAATTATTGCCACTCCGATTGCTTTACTGGGTGGAGTTAATGCTGCTGCAAAGGGGCGGATTATTGTTAAAAGGTTAGCCTCAATAGAACTGCTTTCCCGGATTAATATGCTGGTGCTTGATAAAACAGGGACGATTACTATTGGAAAACCTAAACTTAAGAATTTACAGATTTTGTCCAACAGCTTAAATAAAAAGCAGGTCTTAGCTGTAGCTTCCGCTCTTGAAAGAAACTCTTTGCATCCTTTGGCAAAAGCTGTGGTGGATTTTGCAAAAGGGGCCAAGGCGAAAACTTTGCATGCAAAAGATGTAGAAGAAATAGTGGGCAAAGGAATCTCCGGGTTTGTTGAAGGACAAAGATATACATTGGCTAAATTAAAACATGAGCAGGGAATGGCTATTGCCTTAAGTTCTAAAGGAAAAGATTTGGCAATTTTTGAGTTTGAAGATGAAATAAAAGCAGATTCAAAAGATGTAATCCGCCATTTTAAAAAACAGGGGATAGATTTACTGATTTTAACCGGTGATAAAAGGCAAGAGGCAGAAAAATTAATACAAAGTTTGGGCGGAGGTTTGGATTATAAAGCTGAATATAAACCTGAGGATAAACTAGAGGAAGTAAATAAATTAAAAAAAGAGGGAAAAGTTATAGCAATGGTAGGAGATGGGATTAATGATGCTCCTGCTTTAGCAGCTTCAGATGTTGGAATTGTCTTTTCTAATGAAGAGCAAACTGCAGCATCCGAGGCTGCAGATGTAGTATTTTTAGGAGGAGAATTTTCTTCTATTGGTAAAACTCATACCATTGCCAAACAAACCATCAAAATTGCCAAGCAATCTATACTAGGGGGAATCGGGTTGAGTCTGGTGGGAATGTTTTTTGCTGCTTTTGGTTTCATCCCGCCAATAATAGGTGCAATCTTGCAGGAAGTAATTGATGTAACAGTGATAATAAATGCTATTAGAGCAAGTAGGATAAAAGTGTAAAATCTCTTACCTTCTTCTAATACACATTTGATATTATTAAATTAATGGGTAATTGGATAGATGCCGGTGTTGTGGCATTTTTAGTGATATTTGTTTTAGGTGCTTTGGGTAGGCCTTTTGTTTTGGAGTTTTTAGATTTATTAAGTTTTCTTTTGGCCTCTTTTTTCTCTTTTACTTTTTATAACTTGCCTGCCAAATTCCTGGAGATTCAATTTAGAGTACCGCACGGATTGAGTTTAGTTGTGGGATTTATGGTAATTTGGTTTATTTCAGAAACATTATTTTATCTTGTAGTCAGAATGCTTATTTCCAAAGAGGGTATTTTAAGGTTTAAAAGCTTTGATTTTTTATCTGTTTTACCCGCCTTTTTTAGGGGATTAATATTTGTGGCTTTTTTACTGGTCATGTTTGCTACTTTCCCAATCCAGCCCTCTATTAAAAAAGGAGTTTTAGATTCACAAATAGGCAGCAGGATTTTACAAAATGCCTATAGATTAGAACAGCCCTTAAAACAGGTTTTTGGCAGCTTTACCAATGATTCCTTAACTTTTTTAACCATCAAGCCTGAGACTGATGAGAAAGTAAGTTTAGGTTTTCAGACAACTAATGTTAATGTAGATACACAGGCAGAAGACACTATGTTTAATTTGGTTAACCAGGCAAGGGCGAGTAGAGGAATTTCAATATTAGTACTAGATTCAAAACTTCAGGATATTGCCCGTTCTCATGCCAAGGATATGTTTGAGCAGGGGTATTTTGCACACTTCTCACCGGAAGGAAAAACTGTAGCAGATAGAGCTGAAAATGCCGGAATAGACTTTTTAGTAGTAGGGGAGAATTTAGCTTATGCTCCGGATGTAGATTTGGCACATAAAGGGCTAATGAATTCAGAGGGACATAGGGCAAATATTTTATCAACAGATTTTTCCAAAGCAGGGATAGGGGTAATAAATGGTGGCATTTACGGGAAAATGTTTGTGCAGGTGTTCACTAACTAGTATAAAGTATTATGTATAGTGTAGAGGGATTTTTGTATTTTGTCTTTCCCAATATACTTTATACACTTATTCTATACATTTTTAGATGCAGAGCAATACTAAATTATTAGTAGTCACTAGTTTACTGATTACTGTTTTGGGTTTCAGTTTCCTCTGGTTTGGCTTAAGACCTTCAGCCCTGGTTTATATTTCACCTACTGCTACTCCCCTGGTGGAAAATGGTAAAGAAGTTATAAGTACTCAGTCTGCAGTAGAATCTTTGCAGGGAGAAAAAGCTTTGGTTGCTAAAGTTATAGATGGAGATACAATTGAGCTTGAGGATGGCAATAAATTGCGGTTAATTGGGGTGGATACTCCGGAGACAGTTGACCCAAGAAGGCCTGTTGGTTGTTTTGGAAAAGAGGCTTCGAACGCGACTAAGAAATTACTTTCAGGCAAAGAGGTAATTTTACAAAAGGATGTTTCAGAGACAGATAAATATGGCAGGCTTCTAAGATATGTATATTTGCCTTTGGAAAACGGGCAAACACTTTTTGTAAATGACTATTTGATTAGAGAAGGATTTGCGGTTAGTTTAACCTATCCTCCGGATGTTAAATTTACAGAGCAATTTTTGCAGGCAGAGAAACAAGCCAGAGAACAAAGAAGAGGCCTGTGGGGTAGATGTTGAGGTGTATGATAAACTGAATATATGAAGAAATTTACAGTACAAGTATTATTGCTTCTGGGGGCAATTGCCATTGGACTTTTTTTATATAGCCCTAATACTTTGGGTACTATTGATTTGCCTTTTTTGCCTCAAAGTCCAAAAATAGCCAATCTGCAAATTAATAATATGATTTTGAAAGTTGAGGTAGCAGATACACCTACTAAAAGAAGTAAGGGTTTAGGAGGCAGAACCAGCTTGCCACAGGATCAGGGAATGTTATTTATTTTTGACAAAGCGGATAAATATCCTTTCTGGATGAAAGGTTTAAGCTTTCCTCTGGATTTTGTTTGGATCAAGGATGATAAAGTGGTGGATATTTTGCCAAATATTCCTCCGCCTGTTCCTAACCAAAAGGATACTGATTTACCTGTTTATTCTGCCAAGGTAGAAATAGATAAAGTTTTGGAAATAAATGGAGGTATGGCACAGAAATTAAATATTCAAGTAGGAGATAGTGTAAAACTGCAATGATAGAAGTGCTGCCCATAAAGCTATTAACAGATACAGACGGGCCAATTTTTGGAAACTTAAATGTGGCCTTAGGTAAATTGGCCAGGGCAGGTTTGCCTGTAGCTTCAGGTATTGTAGTCACTCCCCCACATTTGAAATTAAAAACAATTCTTGAGCATTACGATTTTGGCAGTAAGGAAATCTTTGAGCAGAGTTTAACTTTGGTAAAAAGAGAACTAAACGCTACTCCTGTTCCTCAAGTTTTAGAGAAAGAAACTAAAAAACAAAGAGAGTTTTTCATTAATGGCAAAGTATATAAGAACATAAAATCTGCCTGGCAAGTCCTGTTGCAGATATGGATAGGTGAAATTAAGGGTAGGATTTGGAATGGGGGATTTTATCCGGGAGTAACAGAAAATTTGGATCCGCAAATTATAATTTTTACCAAAGAATTAAAATCCTTTGGTAAAGCATTTTTTGATTCATTACAAGATGATGTAGCTATAAAGACGGAATTTGGCAAACCTCATCCTTTGGATCAAAAGCAAATTGTAGAAATTGTGAATTTGTCCAATAAAAAATTATTTATCCCACAGGAGTATGAATGGATTTTGGACCAGGGAGTTAAATTGGTTAAAGTTTTACCATATACTCCAGTTTCCGGCACGTCTTTAATTCCCGGGGTGTCTACCTACGATAAACCTGGTGTGGGTAAGAGTATGCCTGAAGTAAGGTCTGTTGTGAAGGTATTTTTGGATTTGTCTACCGGCCTTACCATAGAGAAAAATGTAGATGGGGCATATATAGATTCAGGTAAGATATTTAATCTTGAAAGGCCCCAGGATTCCTTTGAAAATTTAGTTTTCAAATTAGTAGAAACATCTCTATCTTTTCCCATGCAGCCGGTGTTTTTTAAGCTGGCTGATATAGCAGAGAATCAGGGTAAAGTCAGGGGGGCATTGAGGTTGTTGCATCAAAAAAGCCTGCTTGATCCGTTATTAGATGCATTGGATTTTGCCAGACATAAAAAGGATTTATTAAATATCCATATTGTTGTGCCGTTTGTGAGAAGCTTAAATGAGTTTTTGCAGCTTAAAAGGGATTTAGCAGTTAGGAAATTGTCCAGAAAAAGATCTCTAGAGCTTTGGATGGAAGTTTGTGTGCCGGAAAATATTATTAATTTAGAAAGTTATTTACTGGCAGGACTCGATGGGGTGGTTCTGAATTTAGATGAGTTAATTGCCCATTTAAATGGTTTTGATATAAAGGAAGAAAATTTGGCATTTTATAAACACCAAGTTCAGGGAT
>CAZYBP010000045.1:6023-7451 GCA_964645555.1 uncultured Gammaproteobacteria bacterium | reverse complement strand
TTATCTGACCCAGGCACCTCTTCTGCCTCTAAAACAGTACCCACTTTGAATTCAACTTTTGAAAAATCATCAATAGTTATCATACAAAGTAATCCAGTTTCATGGCTTTTCTAACTTCAGCCAAGGTTTTTTGTGCTTCTACCCGGGCTTTTTGTGTCCCTTCTTTTAAGATTTGTTCCACTAATTCTGGTTGTTTTTCATATTCAACCCGCCTTTTCCTGATAGGATCCAGGAAATTATTTAAAACTTTGACTAGGTACTTTTTAACCTCAATATCCCCTACTTGGCCTGCCCTATAGCGATTTTTTAAATCGTCTATAGGACCTTTGTCTTCTTTACTACTAAAAGCATCCAAATAAATAAATACCGGATTACCCTCTATAGTTCCGGGGTCTATCGAATGAATTCTTTTTGGATCTGTATACATACCCATTACCTTTTTTTCTAGTTCCTCCGTAGAATCAGTTAAAAAAATTGCATTCCCTAAAGACTTCCCCATTTTAACCTGGCCATCCGTACCAGGAAGGGTTGGTACCTCCCCTATCAGGGGTTCTGGAATTGGGAAAACTTCTCCATACAAATTATTAAATTTAATAGCAATATCCCGGGCAAATTCCACATGAGCTTTTTGGTCCTTTCCCACAGGTACTAAATTGGCCCTCGGCAGTAAGATGTCTGCTGCCATCAATACCGGATAGTAAAACAAACCGACAGTGTCTTCAGAACCCTGATCAAGTTTTTCTTTTAAAGCAGGCTGCCTGGCTATAAGAGGCCTGGGAGTAAGTACACTTAAAATATAAGCCAATTCCAAAACCTCAGGCACTTTAGACTGAATAAAAAAAGTAACCTTTTCAGGATCCAAACCCACTGATAAATAACCAAGCATCAGTCCTTGAATATTTTTTTCAAGCTGGTCAGCTCGGTCAAAGTGGGTTGTTAAAGCATGTAAATCTACCAAAGGTATGAACATTTCATATTCATCTTGTAGCTTTACTCTATTTTTAAGCGAGCCAATATAGTTTCCCAAATGGAAACTGTCATAGGTAGGCCTATCCCCTGTTAAGATCCTTTTCATAGTTTTCTTTCTTTTAGTTTAGCATATTATCCATTAAACATGCCCCTAGGTATCTCCGGTACTATACTTTTAGTTTCTTGTGCACCAACTGCCCTCCTAAATCTATTTAGTTCTGCTAAAAGTTCATCTGAACTTGGAACAACATTAGTGTTTAATTCAATACCCAGTCCTAATTGATCAAGCCTATCTGTTTCTCCTACTCAGCTTCTAATGGCTGTTCTCTTATCTTTTCAGCTGCCATATCCTTCACGTCCTTTCTTTTTTCCATTTAAAAAGCCCTTGCAAAACCACAAAAATATATTGTGATTTCACAAGGGCCCAACAATAGGCTGTGCCACCTTGTTTTAGTCCTA
>CAZYBP010000045.1:0-6013 GCA_964645555.1 uncultured Gammaproteobacteria bacterium | reverse complement strand
AAAAAGCTTTCCTTTTTTAGGAAAGCACGTCATGTAGAAAACTTGTTCATGACATGCTCCGAAATAATCGACACATGTTGCAAGACTTTTACGGTTTCGCCTCCGTAGCATATTCACCCTGAGTTTATCGAAGGGCTTGCTGCTCTCCTCCCCGGTTCCAACCTTCCGGATCAATGAATTTAAAGATATTCGATTTTACGTTGGTTGTGACTGATAAACAGTCAAACCTGGTGCTCCCGGTTCCAATGCTAATCTACCAACTTGAACTGGAAGACAAATAGGTTCTTTAACATTCATAAAGGAACCTCCCTCAATAGTCAGAGATTCCCATTGTCCTTGGAACTTCAGTACCCCCATTGATATTCCTGTATATATAGCCTCTGGTATCTTAAAGCTTACTTCTGCTCTTCTGTTGCTAAAGCTTAATGAATAAGTATCCCCTTCGCGTAATTCACCCAATAGGAGTGGTCTAACCGGGCCCCCGGCAGTATCCCTGGGGGGGAATTTCTGTACAACTTCATAGCGGTCCATTTTGCCAAATTGGGTTAGTCTTGTTAATGGCTGACTAAATCTTAATGGCTGCCTAAATCTTAACTGAGCTCCTTCAGCTTCAAAGCAGACTCGATCTCCTTCTATAGCCTGTAAGGTTGCCACAAGAACACCTCTTGTAGGATGGTACCCACAATATCTCTGACCTGTTTCTAAGGTCCCTACTATAAAATGATTCCTACCTTGACCAGTTTCTACTACCATATTTTTTCCTTTCTCTACTAAAAAACCGCCCTGTTAGAGGCGGTTCCTAGAGACCTTGGAACTTCTTAATAAGAAGTTTTTTGGACACTAGGACCGCTCTCAAAAATAATGAGAGTTCGGTGCCAATTAAATTTTTTAATATTTTTAAACATAAGTTTAAAAGCAAAAAGATTCCTTTAGAAAGGAATCTTGGGTTATATTAAATACTTAACACAAGCTTTAAACTGTTGTCAAGTATTTATATTCTATAGGTCATTATAGCATATCTATATCAAAAATGCATCTTAACTGTTAAATTAGTCTTTTTGTCCAGGGTAAATAAATTCACCATATTCTACTACCATAGTAATCTCCTCTTGCCCTTGTGGATCAGCTTGTGGAAAAAAATCTAAAACTTCCCGCAGAGGTCGGGCTCCCCCATAAGGACATAGCGCTCCTTTAGCTGCAGCCTCAACTACTTGCCTTACCTGCTTTCTTCTCGCACTTTCCGTAGGAAAGTATGCTCGATCCAAAATACTTTTTACTACTTGAATTGCTCCGAAAGATAACGGTTCACCTTCTAAGGTCATAAGGATTTTTAACCAAAAAAAACGTCCCTTGCGGGATATTTTGTTTTTGGTATTGTTTATTACTTATCAATATAACACACTTCGGCAAGAGGCTATTTTAACTTCCGGGGGCTAACTCCATCATATTCAATCTCTTCACCGGGAATCCTTCTAAAAGGTTTCTCCCTCGTCCACTCTTCAAAAATATGTGCAACTAAACCAACTACCCTACCAATAATGAAAAATCCTTTGCCTAGTCTATAGTCAAACCCCATATCAGAAACAACTGCAGCAATAGCTCCGTCAACATTAATCACAATCCTTTTACCCTTTAATACTTCTAACTTGGCCTCTACTGCCTTAGCTAACTCTGAATATTCTCCAAAAAATCCAAGCTCTTTAGCTTTATTAAAAATTTGAGTGGCCCTGGGATCTTCATCTTTATAGACTTTATGTCCAAAGCCTGGGATTCTTTCTCCTGAAGAAATAACCTTTTCTACCAATTTGTCTGCACTTAAACCCATTTGCAAAAGTCTGGCGCACTCCTCAATTGCCCCACCATGGAATTCACCTACCCCCAAAAGTCCTGCTGCTACTGCTGCTTGCATCGGATTACCGGCTGAAGCAGAATTCCTGGCATTGGTAACGGACGGAGGTCCCATGCCGTTATCTATGGTAGAAATTAAAATAGCATCCAGCATGGCTCTTTGTTTATCGGTAGGTAACTCTCCTTTTAACTCAAGCCAAATAGCATCTGTAAAGCCTACCTTGTCTATTAAATCAGTAATTTTATAACCATGGATGTGTACTTCCCCATCTAAAATACCTGATATTGATGTTTTCCATTTTTTATCCATATTTAATCTTGAATTAATGTCGGTATTTCATCTGGAGTTTTGGCAATTTTAACTCCAGCTGATTTCAAACTTTCTATCTTTGATTTATAACTACCCTTTTCTCCATACACTATTGCTCCTGCATGGCCTAATTTTGTACCCTGTGGCAAGTTTTGGGCAAATAACCCTGAGATAAATGCTACTACCTTTTTAGTAAACTTTCCACTTTTAATTACCTCCGCTGCTTCCTCTTCATATGTTCCGCCAATTTCTCCAAATAAAATAACTGCTTTTGTTTGCTCATCTTTCTCAAATTCTTTGAGTAAATCTGCAAACGTTGAGCCAATTAATATATCTCCACCAATACCTATAACAGTTGATTGACCAATACCAGCTTTAGTTAAAATCCAAGATACTTCTGATGCCATACCTCCGGATTTTGAAATAACTCCAATATTGCCTTTAGAATAGACTCCTCTTGGATCATCGCCACCTATTGAACCTACCTTACCAATACCCGGAGAAATAATACCAATAGATGATGGACCAACTATTTTTACCCCATTTTGTCTAGCCAATGCTATTGCCTTAGCAGTATCGGCAATAGGGATATGCTCTGTTAAAACATTTATTAAAGGAATTTTTGCCTCAATGGATTCTTTTAAAGCACCAAATGCTGCAAAATTTGGTACAGCGACAAAAGAGGTATTAATACCAGGATGGTTTTCCAAAGCCTCAGCTACGCTGTTATAAACTGGGATGCCATGTACTTCTTGTCCACCCTTACCAGGAGTTACCCCAGCCAATACACGGGTATTGTAGTTTCTCATCTGCGAGGCCACTTTAGAGCCTTCTTTACCTGTAATTCCTTGTATTAAAACTTTGGTTTTTTCAGTTACTAATATTGCCATAGGCTAACTCCACCATAGTTTTTGCTGTTTTGGTCATCGGAGTTTCTCTGCCAAAAATATGAAAATCAAAACCTTCTTTTTTACCAATCTCTTTTAATGCCTCAAAAGCCTCTTTATCTTTTGGGCCTCCCCTTCTTATCACAATTGGGAACTTTGGTTTAGGTGAAATTTCTCTTAGCCCTTCGACAAAACCCATCAAAGTTTCATAAATATCTGTAAAGTTAGCTGTTCCCCCAACAAACCAACAACCCTTTAAGTTAGGTTTAGAAAGAACAATCTTTGTCAACCTTTTTAATTTTTCTCTTGGGGGGTTTCCGGAGTGCTCAGTATAATTGGCTGGCTTGCCGCCAAAAGCCAAAAGTGCATCCATATTAACAATTGATCCTCCACCACCTGCTGCAATTACGGCAATATCCCCATCCAAATCCCAATAAACTGAGCCAGCAGTACCCCGATGATCACCCTCATCGATTTTTCTGGCCTCAATTTCTGCCTCAGTTGACGGTCTGCCAAACAAGTTTCTTTCGGCAAACTTAATTTCTCTTCTAAAATCTGCATCATCATCTAAAATAACCTTAGAATCTAAAGCCCAGACCTTAGCATTTTTATCGATGACTAGAGGGTTAATTTCAGCTAGTTCTAAATCATATTTAATAAATACTTCCCAAAGTTTTTTAGCTGTTTCTACTAACTCAGCTGGAACATTTTCACCATTGTATCCTTTTAAAATATCCACTGGATAAATTTTTGCTCCCTTTTCCTCTGCTCCAGTGCCTCCCTTACCACAGGTTAAAACAGGTCCACGAGCTTCTGTGGAATAGGAAAACGACAAATAATACTCCCTGTCTATATCAACCATTTCCTCTATCAATACTTTCTCAACCTTTTCCCCATTGATAGAAGATCCCAATAACGCCAACACATTTTCCTTGATTTTTCCATTATCCTCCACTTTAACTATTCCACCTACATCTGCTCTCTTGCCTGATAAAACTTGGGCTTTTAAAACGCACGGGCCTTTGATAGTCATGGCATCATCTGTAGAAGTTACTAGCTGAGACTCAGGAATATCTATTCCACAATTTTTAAAAAGTTGCTTGCCTTCGTATTCGTAAAGAAGCATAGATCAGGTTCAAGTATACCACAAGCTCCTTGCTCAAAACTTTACATCGATGATATGATCATACTTCACTCTTACATGCTTACTGTCAAAAAAATAAGCAAATCCTTGATAATCATTTCACTGACATTAACCCTTGTATAAAACATACGAAAGGAGGTGATTTTATGGAAAAAGAAGCTCCTCAACCTGTTAAACCAAGTCAGGACACAATTCGAGGCAACTTTAACGATCCAAGATTTCCAAAGGTGGTGGGCCGAACTCGATTCGACTCAGCATTGGAATTAGTTGGAACAACAGTCAGAACAGACCAATCTATAACACAAGATTGGTCTCTTTTTGACCAGGCAAGAGAGATGGATGATGTGTCGGATAGAGGTTAGTCGCGTTAACCCGCCTGAGGCAACTTGGGCGGGTTAATTATTTTCTGAATGGATTACCCTGAATTAGTTGCTGAGGAGAAAATTGGCTACTATGAATCTCACCTAACTCCATAGCAATAATCGGCACATTTTTCACTCCTCTTTGATCCAAAAAACTCTGTATCTCTTGAAGATGCGACTGAGGAACTTCTAAATGGGTAAAACCTGCAAAAGCAATCGGACTACCAGCTCTAGTTTCAAATTTATCAATATAGCTTGCACTCTTAACGGGGGTAAATGAGCCTTCCTTAATGCCAATTAAAATTGGATAATTTCCTGGTATGTCAGAATGAACAGTAAAAAATTTACCTACAGATCCCCTAAATTGTTCTCGAGTTACTTTACTCGTCCAACCCATAGCAGTTTTTCTAAGATTTACTGCCAATTGAAACAAATAAGCTGGGTTTTTCGTTTCTTGTAAATGCTTCCAGGCAAATTTTCCTATCTTTTTTATACGTTCTATATGAGTGTAACCAATTGCTTCTCGAGCCGTTATTCTCAAAAATACCCCCCAAAATTGATCAGTCATATATTGATGACCCAAACTTTCTCCTTCAAAAAGATGCATCCTAGCATAACCCGCTGCATAACTCCTTCTATCTGATAAGGAAATTGTGTTTACAACACCACCTTTTGTCACATCGAAAGGGTCAGGTCTTGGTACTAATCCTCCATCTGTCATGAGATTATCTAAAATATCTATTATTTCCTCTCCTCTGTATTGCTTTCTACCTGTCCCATGCCAGTAGGCTGCCCTCCCGTATAATTCTTCAATCTCTACTTTTTTTCCATAATATTTTTCTCTTAAATCAGCAGGTACACCTTCCGGGTGAGGATTTAAGCTCAATTGGACATCTTGACCTTCAATTTCAAGTGCTTCTTGTATATCTATTAGTAATTTTTCTTGCTCACCTAAGGAAACTGTAACCTCTTTTTCTCTGTGAAATAGCTTACCTATTTTATCTTTCCAACTAGATCTTTGAGTACTGACCTGCTGAGGCAACGGCCCATTAGTTTTCTCCACCATAAAGGATTATCTCAATTTATCTCTAAACTGTTCGTAACTGGTTAAAGCAGGGCTGTGATCAGTAATTTCTAATTCCTGCTTTACTAGGACCTTTTTATTATCCTGAACATCCCCATACAAAACCACACCAGGGCCTACCAAGGAATTTTTACCTACTCTTGCCCCAGGCATCGTGGAAGCATTCACTCCCACCCTTGAACCTTTACCGGCTATTAAACCCAGCTTGTGGCGGCCGGAATCTTGCTTTTCCTCTCCCACTCTGATTGTATGATCATCAAGTCTTAAATTAGCTAAAACTGCACCCGACCCCATACCAAAATCTCCTTCTAAAACTGAATCTCCGATATAATTTGTATGAAACCATGAATTTGCACCAATATATGACCTGGTTATATC
>CAZYBP010000044.1:0-7944 GCA_964645555.1 uncultured Gammaproteobacteria bacterium | reverse complement strand
ATTCAATCAAGAGTGGTAGGGAGAGTTTTGGCTCATTGATCTACCCAGCAACCGATTTTTAAAAACACGGTGCTAAACCCAAACCCTGTAAAGGGAAGGATTTGGTCCGAATGGACAAATGAACCTCTCTTTACGAGAGGTTTTTTAATGGGACAGGATAAAGTATGTTAAAAATAGTAGAAAAAGAAACTAGTACAGTTCCGTCATTTCCTGATATAGCGGCAGTTTTAGCAGCACAGGAGGCTAAAAGAGATCAGACTGGGGGAGTAGATTTATACCCTCGGGATGGAACCCAAGAACTTTCTGAATTAGAGGTAAGGGTAGCGGATATGTTTGGGATTAGACCAGGTAATTTATTGCTTTACGGTACTGGCATGTCGGCTGTTTTGGATGCTTTGGAGATTAGTAGACCTACTGTTGGAACTACAATACTTAGAGGTTACCAGCATTATAGCCAGGCAGGAAATTATATATCAGATGATCTTCGTTCAAGGGGAGTGTCTGTTTTTGCAACGGATCCTGGTTCAATAGAAGAAACAGAAGCGATACTGAAAGCAAGACATCCTGGGATAGTGTTTTTTGAAACTGTTACCAATGGTTCCGGAATGGCTACACTAGATACAAAGGAGTTTCTGCAGTTGCCAATTTTACAACAGTTAGATCCATTGATTATTTTGGATAATACTTTACCAACATCTACAGGTATACCATTGGGTGAAATAATGGAGGTTTCTGACAGGAGAATTATTGGTGTTGAGAGTGGGACAAAGTTTATTGGTCTTAATGAAGTAATGTGTGGTGTGGCATATACTTATGATGCAGATTTATTATTACGTTTAAAGAAAAGAAGACAGCGAACAGGTTCCCTGCTTAGTGCTGCTGCAGCAGTAAGTATCAGGAAGGTAATGCCTAAAACTGCGGAGGGTTATCATTTGAGAAATATGCAGATATTTAGACATACTTTAAGACTTGCCCGGGCATGTTTAGATAATCAAAGCGATGGAAATGTATTTACAGTTGTTCACCCAAACCTGCTATCTCATCAGGGTAGTGCCTACGCGAATGCATGCTCTTCGGATGGTATATCCCCAGTTTTCTTCATTGTACCTACTGATCTTGGAGATAATAGCCATTATCAAATAGCTGATAAGCTTTGGGGACATCCGGTGATTTCTTCACTTTGTGATCTAGGGCAAAGTTTTGGTTTTGAGAGGAGTAGGATTTGGCCGGATGACAATTCGCCGGTTGTCAGGATTAGTGGTGGAATTTATTCACCATCAGAACAGGTAGGCTTAGACCAGGCTTTCGGGGAGGTGCTTTCCAGGTTAAGATGAGTAAGCAAGCTGAAAAACAAGCACTTATTTTTCCAGGTGCAGGAGAATCTGCCGAATCAATTTGGGTTCCCAATATTTGCTTGGGACTTGTAGATAGAGGTTTTACTGTTAGAATTCCTCAATTGCCGCTTACTTCAGAAAGGCCGTCATTGAGTGATTGGTTGCCGCCTGCTTTGGCGTTGCCCTATACAAATGAGACTGTTTTAATTGCTCATTCAGCTGGGAGTCCCTTAGCGCTAAGTGTTTTGGAAAGACTTAAAGAAGTTGTTATCAGGCAGGTGATTTTAGTGGCTGGTTTTTGTACCCCCACTGAGTTGGATGAAGTTTGGTTTGAAGGTACAAATCCGATTCTGCAAGAAGCTTATGATTGGGATTGCATACGACGCTCAGTTAGGCAAGTTCTTTGTCTTAACTCAGATGATGATCCTTATGGATGTAATGACAAGAAGGGTCAACAAATAGTTGATGGTATAGGAGCAGATAAAGCAAACTTAATCGTTATGGCAGGTCAGGGTCATATGGGATCTGATTTTTTCGAACAACCATACCGGGAGTTTCCGTTTTTATTAAGTCTAATTGGCTAAAATGATAAAAAGGAAGATATTAAGTTCCTTCATTCCAGGAGGAAAGATAATGTTTTTGCTCTTCTGTTAACTTATCAATTTTTATTCCTAAAGATTCTAGCTTTAATTTGGCAATTTCATCATCCATCTCTTTTGGTACGGTATAAACATCTACCTTAAGTTTGCCTTTGTTTTCCACCAAAAATTTGGCTGCTAAAGCCTGGTTGGCAAAGGACATATCCATTACATCAGGCGGGTGGCCTTCTGCTGAGGCTAAATTAATTAGTCTGCCTTCACCCAGTACAAATAATTTTTTGCCCCCAGGTAAAGTTATTTCTTCCAAGTTGTCACGCAGCAGCCTTTTTTTAGTGGCAATTTTAGTAAGTCCGTCATAATCAAATTCCACATTAAAGTGTCCGGTGTTGGCCACAATTAGCCCGTCTTTGGAATTTTTAAAATCTTCCACAGATAAAACTGTTTTGTTGCCGGTGGCAGTGCAGACAATATCAGCAATCTTTATAGCCTCTGTTTTTGGCATCACATCAAAACCGTCCATTACCGCTTCCAAAGCTTTTAGCGGATCTACCTCTGTAATAATGACTTGTGAACCCATGCCTCTTGCTCTGGTAGCCAAACCCCTGCCGCACCAGCCATAACCGCAAACCACAAACTTTTTCCCTGCCAGGAGTATATTAGTGGCTCTGCTGATTCCATCGATGGTAGATTGGCCGGTGCCGTATCTATTATCAAACATATGTTTAGTATTGGAATCATTGACGGCAATGACCGGGATTTTTAAGGTGCCATCTTTTAACATGGCCCGAAGTCTTATTACACCGGTGGTTGTTTCCTCAGAGGATCCGATCACTTCAGGTAGTTGGGATAATCTCTCTGTGTGAAGTAAAGTTACTAAATCTGCTCCGTCATCCATGGTAATTTGCGGCTTAAAATCCATCACTGTATTTAAATGGTTATAATAAGTCTCTTTATCTTCGCCTTTAATGGCAAAAGTAGGAATTTCGTAATCTCGCACCAAAGAGGCAGCCACATCATCTTGGGTAGAGAGAGGGTTTGAGGCACAAAGTGCTAAATTAGCCCCTCCCTCTTTGAGAGCAATCATCAAATTGGCAGTTTCAGAAGTAACATGTAAACAGGCGGCTAAGGTGATTCCTTTAAGGGGTTTATGTTTGGTAAAATCTTCTTTAATTAAGTTTAAAACTTTCATTTGGGATCCAGCCCACTCAATGCGTAATTTTCCTTTGGCAGCCAGTTTTATATCTTTAACGTCGTATTTCATGATAATTTAAGTTCTTCTCCAAAGTTTTCCTGATATCTATGTTTAAATTCCTCCATATTAAAGCTGTGATTACTTGTACCATATTTTTCTACTGCATAACAAGCAGCTAAACTGCCCATTTGACCGCAAGTTTTTAAATCTAAGTTTTTTAAATAGCCTGCTAAAAATCCGGCCCTATATGCATCTCCCGCTCCGGTAGGATCCAGGACTTGTCTAGGTTTAGCAGGATTAATTTTAACAGTTTGACCTGATGTTTGGATAATTGAGCCTTTTTCTCCCAAGGTAGTAATTAAGATTTTAACTTGAGAAAGTAATTGGTTCTCATCCAAAGCTACTTTTTCTTCCAACAGACTAATTTCATAATCATTGCCAATTAAAATAGTAGCGCCGGATATCATGTTTTTTAGATCTTCCGGGCTTAAAGCAGGCAGTTGCATTCCAGGATCTAACATATATGGAGTATTTGAATTTTGGCACTGTTTACAAAAATTAACCATGGCCTGCGGGTTGTTAGGAGAAATTACTGTAAAATCAGCCTTGTTATTTTCTAAAGAAAGTTTGTCAGTATAATCCATTGCCCCAGGATAAAAGGCTGTGATTTGATTATCTGTATTATCAGTCATAATAAAAGCAGAAGAAGTTAAGTTGTTTTCAATTATTTTTATTTGAGAGATATCCACCCCTGTTTCTTTTAGGGATTTGGCGTAGTCTAAAAAATCAACCCCAACTGCTCCTACTATGGCAACAGGTATTTTTAAAAGGGCTAAATTATAGGCAATATTGCCCGCAGTCCCGCCTTTTTGTTTTTTTAGGCTGTTAACTAAAAAAGACAAATTAATTTGATGGATTTTATCAGGCATAATGTGATCTGCAAACTTGCCCGGAAAATCCATAATATGGTCAAAAGCCAAAGAACCTGTAACTGTAATCATATTTTTCCTTGCTATATAATACCCAAAATTGTACAAAAGTTGCTAGGGGTTATTGTGTCCCTATTAAATAAACCGCTTGCCAGGGTTTGTAGTTTGAGACCCAGGTTTCCTGGGCTAAGGTTTGCCCGTTTTTAGTAACAGTCCTATTAAATTTAACTGTAGCTCCCCAGGCTGACCAGTCTACTTGTTTGACAGTGCCTTTTGGTAAAGTCGGATCGTCTTGTCTTAGTTCCGGCGGAGGTGGAGTTTGGTTTGTGACTGAAGATTTAGAAATAGTAGCTACCCTACCATCTGAGGTGCCATATAAATCAACATATAAAGTTAGACCTTGAGTATAAGCTTGGATTAAAATATGAGCTGGGGTGTCATTTTTGAATTGAAAATCTACTGACGGGTAAAAAACAGTGGCATCTAAACCAGGAGGAAAACCCTGCTCATAATAACCTACCCGATAAGCATGAGCTGTTCTTTTGATGACAGGCAGCCCGGCATTTAATACTGCCCGAAAAAGGGTAGTTGAATCCTGGCAAACTCCGCCGCCATCATCTAAAACTGTTCTTCCTTCTTTTATGACATAAGCTTGTTTAAAACCGGTGGCAGCAGAAATATCCCCAACTGTTTGATTAAAAGAAAATGTTTCCCCTGGCGGAATTAATACTCCGTTTATTTTGGAAGCAGTCAAGTCAACATTGTAGATCCTATTTTGGATTGAGCCGGCAAAATTGGAAATGCCCCTGCCCAGTAGTTCTTTAATGCCCAAACTATTTACATCTGAGGTTTGAATTTTAGGTTTGACTATGCTAACAGGCAGATCGATTTTTTTAGGTGAATTATCATTTATCGCATCAGTTAGCAGCTGATAAGTTTTATCCAAATCCAGCTTGCGGCCTTCCTGGGAAGGCGTAAAAGCAGTTACTTTTTTGGTTTGAGGATTAAAATCAAACTGGCCTTCTTGAACCTGCTGGTCTATTCCAGATGCAATTTGCCCCAAATAAAAATGGGTTTGTTCTTTACTTAATAAATTTTCTCCCTTTGTTAAATCAATTAAGGTTAAAAGCTGTTTGGTATCAATGGTCCATTTGCTTGTCTGGAAGGTAAGCTGAATAGGTTCTGTTAGAGTATTTTCTAAAACTTGTTTGGCTTTTAATGCAAATGAAGTGGTAACTTTGGGAGGAATTGATTTTAGAGGTAGTTCAGAAGAATATTTCCCGGTTAATAAGTATTGGGAAATATTTTCTTGCAGTTTTTGTCTATCCAAAGTTAAACCGTCTATACTTTCTTTGATTTGAATTCTGGCAGAAGGACTGCCTTCTGCTGTGGTGGTTTCATCAAAAATAAGCTGGGCATCTTGGGCTTCCTTTTCAACAGCTTTTTCTATATTGTCCATTTGTTTATCTAAAGATAGGGTGATTTTGGGGTAGATGTGATAAGTGAATATCAATATTTGAAACTGTTTTTGTAAATTGGCGAATAGATTATCCGATCTGCCTACACTCAAAGCCGGATATAGGGCAGAATAGTCTAAATTGGCTGACGAGGTGGCCAAATCAATTTCAAAAGTTGCTTGGGGGTAAGCAAGTTGTAATTTTTGCTGACTCCTTTTATTAAAATTAGACTGAATTTTTCTAATTGCTTGACCTTCGGTTAACAACGAGATATTGGTATCTCCTACAAATGTTTGTGGGTAATATTTATCAGCAATAAATTGTTGGTAAGCTAAACTTATCAGATAAAATAAAGTTAAACCTAAAATTATAGGAAGAATTGAAAGCCTAATCAGTTTTTGTCTAATAGCTGATAGCTGATAGCTGCTAGCTGTTTTTTTAGCCTTTGCCATGCGGACATTTTAACCTTTTGGGGTATAATTGAAAATAGCCATCAGTCATGAACACTCAGTCGTCAGACAGAATAATTATCTGATAGCTGAAGACTGAAAGCTGACGACTATTTATGAAGAGAATCATTATTATTGTTCTTTCTTTGGCAATTGTTTTCGGTTTTATTTTTTGGAGGTTTGGTCCAAGTATTTCCCTTTTTAATCAACCTACAACCAATGGACCGATAACTTTAACTTATTGGGGTTTATGGGAAGATGATAACCTAATTAAACCATTAATTGCTGAATATCAAAAACAAAATCCCAAAGTGACCATCAATTATGTTAAACAATCCTCAGTTAATTACAGGACCAGGGTACAGACTCAAGTCAGGGAAGGGGTAGGACCGGATGTATTTATGATCCACAATTCTTGGCTGCCAATGTTTTATGATGATTTAGCAGCCGCACCGTCAGATGTCTTTAGTATCTCAGGTTACAAAGATATGTTCTATCCGGTAGCTCAATCAAGTTTTGTTAAAGATAATCAAATCTGTGCTGCTCCAATGGAAATAGACGGCTTGGCTCTGTTTTACAATGTAGATATGCTGAGCGGCATAGGTGCTAGTGTACCGAAAAATTGGCAAGAGTTTATGGATGCGGCCAGCAGAATGACGGTTAAAGATTCCTCGGGCATCAAAACAGCCGGAGCAGCTCTAGGTACTACAGGCAATGTTGACCACTTTTCAGATATCATCGGGTTACTATTGTTCCAGCAACCCGGTGTAGATTTAAACAATCTAAACTCTCCCCAAGTGGCTGAGATACTGAGATTTTACACGGGTTTTGTAATCGACCCGAGAAGAAAAACTTGGGATGTGACGTTGCCCTCATCCACTCAAATGTTTGCATCCGGTAGATTAGGTTTCTACTTTGCGCCTTCATGGCGGGCTCATGAGCTAAGAGTGGTAAACTCCAGTTTGAATTTTAAGGTAGCGCCTGTACCGCAATTATCCGGTAAACAAGTTGCTTGGGCTTCGTTTTGGGGACAAGCAGTTTCTAAAAATAGCAAAAACGCGAAACAAGCTTGGCAGTTTGTGCAGTTTCTAACATCTCCTAATACGGAAAAATTAGCATATCAGCAAGCCTCAAAAGTTAGATTATTCGGTGAGCCTTATTCGCAAACCTCGTTAGGTCCTGAACTGATTGGTGATCCAGTGGTAGGGGCTTTTATTTCACAAGGACCTATTTATAAGTTTTGGTACCTTTCTTCCAATACTTTTGATAATGGTATTAATGATGAGACAGTTAAGTATTTTGAAGATGCAGTAAATGCTGTTTTACAAGGAGTAGATCCACAATCAGTTCTACAAACGATTGATCAAGGGGTCAAGCAAGTAATGGATAAATATACAAAACCTCAAGTTGTTACATCTGGAAGATGATTATATATGTTCAAGATAGTGACTTATGTACCCGTGAAAGATGCTGATAAAGTCAGGCAAGCCATGGGAGATGCCGGAGCGGGGAAGCTGGGAAATTATCATCATGCCTCCTTTTCCTCCAGAGGAATAGGCAGGTTTACTCCGGACAAAGGAGCTCATCCAGCCATTGGCAAGGTAGGAAAACCACAAGAAATAGAAGAGGAAAAGATAGAAGTAATTTGTCAAAGAGAAAAGGTGGAACAAGTAGTAACTGCCATTAAAAAAGTACATCCCTATGAAGAGGTTCCTTTAGAAATTTACCAGCTAATAGATGAGGACTTGTTAAAATGATTTAAATCATTTTAACAAGTTACAACTAATCGCTGGAGAGATTGAATGTAACCAGTCCATTAAACCAGTGGCGGTAGGTTAATTAGTTGGACTTCGGGTTCCAGAATAATGCCAAATTTAGTTTTCACTTTTTGGACATATTTTTTTGCAAGAGCGTAAAAATCTGAAGCCTTGCCATTTCCTTTATTCATGAATAAATTTGCATGATATGAAGCTATTTCAATATC
>CAZYBP010000043.1:0-7965 GCA_964645555.1 uncultured Gammaproteobacteria bacterium | reverse complement strand
TAAGAACTTACGGAACAACAATCTTTACCTTATTTATTATGGCTATCTTTATTATTTTCGCTATTAAGCCGACAATAGAGACTATCCTGGTATTGCAGAAGAAACTCAACGACTCAAGTACAACCTTGGAGGCAATTAATAAAAAAGCGGGGGATTTATCGCTGGCACAACAGAATTACAATAAATTAAGTACGCAGATAAAATCGAACATCGGTAGTGCTGTCCCAGGCACTCCCCAGTTTAAATCTATTATTCAAACGCTGGAACAATTAGCAATAAGCCACGATGCTTCTATATCGGCTTTACAATTTCAACCTCTAACCTTAAGTGCAACTTCAAAAGAAGCAATTGGTACTCTTTCTGAGATTACCTTTAACTTAAATACTGAAGGTGATTACAAAAACCTAATCCTACTATTGCAAGACTTGAAAACCAGTGATAGATTAATCTCCATAGAACATCTATCTTTATCAAAAGTTGCTGAAGGAAATAAACTGATTATGGCTATTTCGGGAAAGGCATATTATTTAAAATAATATTTTTTGAGGAATTTATGACACGTAAAGAATGGTTGGTAGCGGCAATTTTAACCTTTGTTACGCTTTGCGCCTGGGGTATATTTAATATACTTCACACAAGATCTCAGGTAACAATTTCTGACAAGGTACAACAACTTATTGAACCAATTAATCCTGAATTTGATACATCAGACGTTAGGTCGACTCCATGAGAATTAGTTTTACACCAGCAATAAGCAAGTTTGTCAGCAAATTCAGGATACCTACTATCTTAGGGTTAGGCGTAATTATTTTTGGTATCATGGCTGGGGTTTATTTAGTCCTTGGAGAACGTATTTTTATCTCCAGGGCCGCACCTGATATCAAGGCGCAAAATATCACCGTCACAAATATCACCGATGATTCTGTAACTATTTCCTGGCAAACGCAGACTCCGGTTGTTTCTTTTTTAACTTATGGCCAAGCAAACCCCAATGAACAAACTATTTTAGATGATAGAGATACTAAATTACCTTCTGCTCACTCAATTCACTACACCACCCTGAAAAATTTACTCCCTAAAACAGAATATCAATATAAAATCTTCTCAGGCAAAACATCGACAGATATTTCCAAATTTACTACAGCTACACCCGTTACAAGCCAAACCACTTTTAGACCTGTTATTGGTTCTGTAATCGCGGAAGATAAACCTTTAGATGAGGGTATTGTCTATCTTTCTATGACTGACGCTATCTTACAATCAGCCTTGATTAAAACTTCCGGTAATTTTTTGATAACTTTATCTCAAGTCAGGAAAGCAGATCTTTCAGAAGTTTTTTTGCCAACAGATGATACTATAGTTAAACTTACTATTAAATCCTCTGAGGGAGAGTCTAGTCTCTTATTTAAATTAAGGGATGCTAACAAGGAGTTACCTTCTATTAAGATTGGCGAGAATTTCGACTTTATTAATAACCCCCCTGCTACTCCTTCTGTCACTCCTACCATTATTCCATCCCCTCTAGATCTTAGTAAATATGACTTGAATAGCGATGGGAAAATAAATTCGGCAGACAATGCCATATTACTTCAAAATTTTGGGGGGAACCCGAAAAATAAGAAAACGGATTTGAACAGAGACGGGAAAGTTGACCAAAAGGATGTGGATTTAATGAGCCAGGAAATTAAAAAGTTTAACTCTTTGTAAATATTTCGATGAAATCTTACACCCGTTTAAAGAATAAATCTATTAATTAAATAAAATTCTGCCTGAGGTTGTTCCAGTAAACCGCTTTTTATTTTAAATTCTATTTCTATCAAACTTTTGTAATTGTTGGTAATTTGCCCTAGATCAAAATTTTTCCTTTGTCTTTGCAGTTTATCTTTTACAAACTGCGGGACATTTTTTGGAGTTGTGACCAAATTGCGGAGCAGATAATAAGACATTGTTAAAAGATAAAAGATGTCAAATCCTCCCTTTTTTAGTTTGTCCATTTCCAGAAAAGCTCTCATGTCTTTATTTGCCAAAAGATCTAAGAAAGGAAAAACAGTAATTTCTTTACTTTCCAGAAAACCTGCGCCCCTATTTTTGTCTATTCTAAAAGGTTAGTTTTTGGCAACTCATGATCAAACCATAAAACAAGTGTCCCAGAAAGCTGAAAGCTGAAAGCTGAAAGCTGAAAGCTATCTTTGGGGTTTTCTAGAATAACCAGTCAAAAAAAAAAAAAAAGCGAGGTAGACACTAAATTATTAGCTATATCCTTAAAATCTATTCCCTGATCAACAATCATCACAGCATTAACATGATATTTTTGCTTGATGCTGATCAGTTTCTCGCGGGAACTACTTATTGCCGGCCCGTGCAGCAGAAGAAGCTTCATTTTCAATTTCTCCTAAGAGTATCTTTTTAACATATCCTGAAATAATAGAAAAGTCGTCATCTTGAGAAATTAAAACATAAGCTCCTCCGTAATCCTGTGCAGGAGGATGGATTAGTAAAGATTGCCTTTTATTTGGTAAACCAACTTTATGTGAATCATCTAAGACAAAACTGTGCGTTTGATCCATTTTTTTAGATAATTTGTACAATTCAAGCCCATCTTTTGGTTGAATATCCGTATCAATACTTCGACCGGAAGTTTTAATTAATTCTGAAATTTTGGGGATATTAAACAGAGTATCTACAGAAAGTATTTTATCCCTGACAGCTTGCAAAACTTTTTCCTGTCTTTTGGATCTGGCAAAATCAGAACCCTCGCCCCTCGTTCCATGCCTGCTTCTGACAAATTTTAAGGCTGTTTCACCGTTCATATACTGTATACCTTGCTTGAAACTCAAATGCTCGTACCTGCAGCTAAAATATTTTGCCCCTTTATCCTCCTGGGCAGAATCTGTGGCAATTTTCCCTTCAGGTGATATAAAAACTTTTCTTTTACCCGGGTCTATATTTAATGCCTTCGCCTCCTCTTGCGAAAAGTCCATTTCTTTTTCAGTATATCCGCAAAGGTCCTTCTCCTTGCCGGTAATAGGGTAGTTATAGTCATCAAAACTATTATCCACTACCAGATCCAATCCTCCCAGCTGATCTACCGCCTGAACAAAACCCCTAAAATCTATCCTTAAGGCATAGTGGATTGGTAGACCTAAGATATTCCCCATTACTGTTTTAGATAAACCTAAACCATTTTCTTGCGAGAGTCCCATCTGGTATACAGCATTGGCTTTACTTTTTAATGCAGGTAGCCATAAATCCCTGGGGATAGAAATTAAATAGGCTTGATTTGTTTTCAGATTATAAGATGCAACCATGATAGTATCTGTTAAATCTGCTCCATCGTGTATGCTTCCGGCAGTTCCTAAAAAAAGAATATTGACTTTATTATCTGTTGACCTTAAAGGATTCAACCAATTAAAACTGACAACTGTACTGGTAGAAGAAAATGTGCTTAAAAAAATAGCCAGAGCTATTAGAAAACCCAGAATTACAACAAAGGGCGAAAGCTTTTTTATAATTCTGCTAACTCGTCTTAGTTTGAGGGTATTTTGGTAACTATTTGAAAATCTAATTTGTCTCAAGCTACACACTCCTTAACAATTGCTACAAATTCTTCTGCATCCAAAGAGGCATTTCCCACCAGCACCCCGCTAATATTTTCTTGGGTCAAAAATCCCTTTGCATTCAAGGAATCAACACTACCTCCATATAAAACTTCCAGGCCCTGTCCATACTTTTCTTTTAAGGATTCTGCTACTTTAGAGGCATTTTCCGGAGTATCAGGATTGCCTGTACCTATGGCAAATATAGGTTCATAGGCCACCAGCTGACAATCTTTGGGAACAGATATAGTTGGCCCTTGCACACAAACAAGTGGCACAATGTTATATTCCCGAGCTTGTTTGACCTTATCTTCAACCATCTGATCAGTCTCGCCAAAATTTTGTCTTCTCTCAGAATGACCCAAAATGGATAATTCAACAAGCTGACTTAATAGAGTTGCCGGCTCTTCTCCGGTATAAGATCCTATGTCAAATGGTGATAAGTCCTGAGATCCGACCATTAAGGGGAAACCACCAACTAAAATAGCCTTTTTCACTTCAGAGATGGTAGAAAAAGTTGGACAGACAACAACTTTTAAATTATCGCTCTTTGGAATTTGCGGCCCCACCTTAGAAAGCCAGTCTAAAGCCTCAGATATAGATTTGTTGCTTTTCCAGTTTGCAATTATCCAGATTTTTTTACTTTCCCCACCATCCATACTCTTGTAAGTTTACCATGAAATCTCGAGAAACTTGAATACCTTCAAAGCTTTTTGTGCTTGTTTGAAATGATCTAAACAATAAGGAATCTTTTTGACTATTTCTATAACTTTATCTTTAAAATGCATTGAGAATCAAAAAGCGAAAATTAATTATTGTAGTAACTTCACTAAATCAGCCTTAGAAGTGACCCCAATTTTCCTACCTACTTCTTTATCGTCTTTTAAGACAATGTAAGTCGGGATGCTCATTACACCGTATTTTGAGGCTATATCAGGACTCTCATCCACATTATATTTGATAAATTCCACCTTCCCAGCAAGCTCTTTTTCCAACTCTTCTATAACAGGATTCATTATTTTGCAGGGCCCACACCAGGGAGCCCAAAAGTCTAATAGTTTGATCATAGGGGATACATGATAGCATCACCGTCAAGCTCTTGTCTACCGTTTCTTTTTCTTTTGTCAAAAGAGGTATTGAATGTTAAGATATGCACCATGCCCGCTCTCCTAGATGATTTAAACTCTATCCAGCAAAAAGCTGTCGAGGCAACCGAAGGACCCGTATTAATTTTAGCCGGAGCTGGCTCTGGCAAAACCAGGGTTTTAACTTATCGGGTGGCTTATTTGATTGGGGAAAAAAAGATTAATCCAGAAAATATCTTAGTCATGACTTTTACAAATAAAGCCAGTCAGGAAATGGTTGAGCGAATTAAGAAATTAATCGGTAATCTGCCCACCCTGCCTGTAATGGGGACATTTCATTCATTCTGCGCCAGAATTTTAAGACGGGAGGGAAAGGTTCTAGGATTACCTCCGGGCTTTGCCATCTACGATGAGGGTGACGCCTTAGATGCTGTCAAGGAAGCGATGGGAAATTTGAATATCCCTATCCAAAAAACCTCCCCATTTGCAGTAAGGGGGACTATCTCGCAGGCTAAAAATGAACTGATTTCCTCTTTAGAATACCCCCAGTATGCCAGAGGTTATTTTCAGGAAATAGTAGCCAAAATATATTTGGAATATCAACAGATTTTAGAAAGAAATCATGCGCTGGATTTCGACGATTTGCTTTTACAAACAATTAAATTATTTCAATCAGAACCGGCTATTTTAACGCGCTATCAAATTCAATTTAGGTATATTCTAATCGATGAATATCAAGATACTAACCCTGCCCAATATTTAATTTCCAAATATTTAGCCAGCCGCCATAAAAATATTTGTGTAGTTGGAGATGCTTCGCAGAGTGTATATTCATTCAGGGGAGCTGATTTCAGAAATATTGTCAATTTCCAGAAAGATTATCCAAACGCAAAGGTTTTCAATTTAGAACAAAACTATCGATCTACTCAAAATATTTTGGACGCGGCTCATTCTGTAATTTCCAAAAATAAATCCCACCCTATCTTAAAGCTTTGGACAAATAAAAACGGCGGAGAAAAAATTGAAATTGTGGAAACCAGAAATGAGGTCGAAGAAGCTCTCTTTATCATATCTCAACTAAAGAAAAATCAATTAGCAAACTATGTACTGTTATACAGAACCAATGCTCAATCCCGTGCCCTGGAAGAACAATTTTTAAAAGCAGGCGTACCCTACAAATTAGTGGGCGGAGTCAGCTTTTATCAAAGAAAAGAAATCAAGGATGTTATTTCCTATCTAAGGCTTATGCAAAACCCTAAGGATTCAGTTTCCCTAAAAAGAGCAGAAAAGGTAGGTAAAGGAAGATTAGTTAAAGTTTTAGAAACTTATGCAGAAATTCTGCCTATTTTGGAAAAGTATTCCACCTTAGAACTGCTTGATGTGATTCTGCAAAAAACAGGATATTTAGCCTACATTGATGATCAAACAGAGGTCGGAAAAACACGGGTAGAAAATGTCAAGGAACTGCGCTCAGTAGCTGAAGAATTCCCTGATTTAACAGCCTTTTTAGAAAATGTTGCCCTGGTGGAAAATAATTATGTACCAAACGATAAACGGAAAACCATAAACGATAAACAAGACAGTGTTACTTTAATGACCCTGCATTCTGCCAAAGGACTAGAGTTTCCAGTGGTATTCATAGTTGGAATGGAAGAAGGTTTATTCCCCCACTCCCGCTCTATGTTGGATGTCTCAGAGCTTGAGGAAGAGAGAAGATTAATGTATGTCGGCATTACCAGGGCTAAGGAAAAATTATATTTAACCTATACCCGCCAAAGACTTTATTTTGGCCAAAGATCTAATAATTTGGTATCCCGTTTTCTCGCAGATATTCCTGAGCACTTAGTAACAAGCAATATTCCTTTCAAAGATACTGATTCTTTAAACCAAGACCTTGATTCAACGAACCCTGATGAAGATGATTGGCTTAATACATAAAATATGGAGAAATACTTAGGAATTTTACTAATAGTATTATTGACATTACTGTCTAAAAGTATCCTCCAGTCTCCTACCGTCTTGGGAGAATCTACAGCTTCCTCTGCACAAGTTCTCCCGGTCAATCAACCCATTACCACTAAATCTTCTTTCACCGAGAAGCTGCAGGAAGAGACAGAGGTAATTTCAAAAAAAACAATTTATGAGGATGATCCGGACACTGAAGCAGGTGAAGAAAAAACTTTGGAAGAAGGTGAGGATGGCAAGAAAGTTAAAATATTCAAAGTAGTAAATACAAAAGACGGAGCAGAATATTCCAAAGATTTAGTCTCGGTAGAAACTACTCCGGCCAAAGATAAAAAAATTTTAAGGGGCACAAAAATTGTCTGGAAGACTTTGGATACTCCTGATGGGCAAATCCAGTATTGGAAAAAAATGAGGGTCTATGCCACCCACTATGATTCTCACTGTCTCGGTTGTGATGAATGGACTGCCATCGGTATGAAAGCAGGTAAAGGGGTAATTGCAGTTGATCCAAAAGTCATCAAACTGCGAAGCAAGGTCTATGTGCCGGGTTATGGTATGGCGGTTGCCGGTGACACCGGCGGAGCAATTAAGGGAAAGATTATTGATCTTGGTTTTGAAGATGCCAGAATCGCTGGCTGGAGTGCCCGCTTTGTTGATATATATTTACTTTAAAAAACTAAAACTTTTTATTATTTGCTCATAGTATTTTTTATTGATATTTATATATCATTATAACTGAAATGGTGTAATGTATATTTAATAAAGCTTATTATCTTTTATATCCAAGTTGTGAGCTTACATGCTTGCTTGTCCGCCACAACAATTATCTAAACGATAAGCCTTAACTCCGCCTAAGCTGATCTCTCTAATCTTGGAGGTGCTTCCTAGACCCATAGCTACCGGATCATAATTGATAAATACAGTATTAATACCAAACAATTGTAGTGGATCTTTCATGGATAAATTTTTGCCGTCAGCAATAGCAATATCTATCTTGTAAGTCACGGCCATGGGAGATTGTTCATTAAATGAGTCATTGGGAACTATTGTTATTACCCCAGGATATAGGAGTTTATCATTAGAAATATTCGTACTCCTGATCGAATATTTCTCGAGGGGATATTTAAATTCATAGCTTCCAGATATAGAGTATGTTTTCCAGGTTACGCTTTCTTGAAAATCAACAGGTACAGGACTCGAGCTAGGAGTTAAGATAGTAGTCGGTTGGGCAATACGAGGAGTAACTTCAGATTGGGATTCTGATCTAGGAGTTTGAGTTTTCCAAAAATAAAACACACCTACACCCATAACAACAATTG
>CAZYBP010000042.1:0-7985 GCA_964645555.1 uncultured Gammaproteobacteria bacterium | reverse complement strand
TAAGGAATTTGGGTTTTGAATGGTTATTTAGATTATTAATTCAACCATGGAGAATAAAGAGACAGCTGGCACTCTTAAAATATCTTTGGCTATTGACTCAACAAAGGTAAGTTAGTTAAGCTAACAAGGCTATGATTATTTCTAAAACCGATAAATACTTAAAGCCAGTGTTGATGAAGGGAGTTAAAGCAGAAGTCAAGTTTCCGTATTATTTAATTGAAGAGAATGATCAGCTGATTTTTATTGTTTCCTCCGGCAAGAATGGAGCAGAGTTTAATAAAACCGTAGGTTATTTTAGCAATTACCCTGGGATGCAGACATACCAATGTTTATATGGTCAAGGCATAATAGTAATGCAAAGAAATGATTTTGCAGGTGAAGCAAAAGAATTTAAGGTTACTACTTTAAATCCTGGCAGACAAGTATCAGTACCTGCAGGTTGGGGAATGTGTATTGTTAATACCGGTAGTAACTTGTTGGTGGTGTTACGGAATAGCTTTCTCAGCGAAAAGGATATAGATGAAAAGCCTATTTTGGAAAAACGAGGCTTTGCTTATTATGTAGTAGAGAAAAAAGGGGAAATTAGTTTTGAACCAAATCCAAATTATTCATTACATCCTCAAATTAGTACAGAATGATAGTTTAAAGCCTCGGGATAACATAATCATAGTCAATTAGCAGATAAGATTATAAGAGTGCTAAGTACAGATTTTGGAATTTAGTATACAGTGGATGAGGATTCAGTAGGAACTCGAGGATGAAGCTTCGCTTGATGCAGATTTCTGCGTTATACCGAGCAGCCATAATACAGCTTCCTTCTTATAACGCCTGTCACCTCTGCTGTTTATCCTGATTGCCGGTAACTTGCCTCTTTTGCCCCATCGTTTGATGGTTAGGGGAGAAACTCTTAAAACTTCTGCAACTTCTCTAACTGTTAATAAATCGGGGAGATTTTCAAGTGATAACTTATCAGCCATTCTATCTCACTGTATATCATAAGCAAACAATGGGTGTCAAGACACTAAAAAATAAATAGGCATTCTTTGGTTACTCCAGCTCAAGAGGTTTTGCTGGGCATTAAGAAGGGTTCGGGGAAAATCATAGGGGATCATCAAGGTCTTAATTTGAAGTCAATTTTTGTAGCCAATAGGGAGACTATACTTAGTCAGCAAGGGCAAAGTACTTTGGTGGTAACCTTATTTAATGATTTAAATGGTGATGGTAAAAGAGGATCAAGCGAAAGAGAGTTAGAATGGGCAGGGGAACTTTAAGCTTAACTAAAGAAAAATAACTTGTTAAACGAAAAAGAGCTACTGAAATATTCCTATCCCAATAGCTCTAATTTCTCGTAAGCAAATCAGCTTAAGGTATTTAAGTTACTGTAATTCTACAGTTGCACCTGCAGCTGTTAACTTAGCTTTTGCTTCTTCAGCAGTAGCTTTATTTACACCTTCCAATACTGGTTTAGGAGCTGCCTCTACTAAATCTTTAGCCTCTTTAAGTCCTAAAGTTGGAACAAGTTCTCTTACAGCTTTGATAGCACCAATTTTATTGGCACCGGCGCTTGCTAATATTACATTGAAAGTGGTTTTTTCCTCAGCTGGTTCGCCTGCAGCTGCTGCACCGTTTCCGGCTGCTGCTACTGCGACAGGAGCTGAAGCTGAAACACCAAATCTATCTTCCAATGCATGAACCAAGTCAGCCAGTTCCAAAACTGATAATTTCTCAATTTGTTCAATGATTTTTTCCAAATTAGCTGAAACTGGTTTGGAAGCTGCTTTTGCTTCTTCCTTAGCTTCTTCTTGTTTCGGTTCTTCTGGAGAAGCTTCAACCGGAGTCTCCTCAGCTTGAGATTCAGCTGGAGTCTCTTCAGAAGCAGCTTGTTTTTGATTTTGATCTTGTTGTGCTTGATCGTCTGCCATTTTTATTCACCCCCTTTCGATATTCTAATTTGATTTAAAGCATATACCAAATTTCTCAAGTTACCATTTAAGACTGAAAGCATTCCTTGTAATGGAGCAACCAACACTCCTACGGTTTTACCTCTGAGTTCATCTTTGGTGGGTAGAGTAGACAGTTGAATAATTTTTTCCTCGGTTAAACTGTCTACACCCAAAAAACCGCTTTTGACTTTGCCTAAAGCTAAATCCTTAAAAGCCTTAACCAGAGTTTTAATAGGCGAAATTTCATCATCATAAGCAAATAAAGTGGCAACTGGACCCTCTAAAGAGGAATTTTCAATTTTTAATTTTAAATTTTCACTTGATTTTTTGAGAAGAGTATTCTTGGTAATAGTAAACTCAGCGTCTTGTTCGCGTAGCTTATTCCTTAAATCAGAAAGTTGCTTCATAGTTAAGCCTTTATAGTCTGCAAAAACCAAAGCTTTAGCTTTAGAAAGCTTGTCTTGTAATTTTGTAACTGTATCTTCCTTTTGTTGTCGTGTTTTAGGCATAAAAAATCCCCGCCTAAGCGAGGTTTTGGTAGGAAGAGTATGTAGTAAGTATTATGGGAAATTGCAATCTTTACCCTTAATACATAATACTAATCCCTTAATACTATCTCAAAACGCCTCGGTGAGATTTATTCGTCCTTTTGGCATAAAGCTCCGGATCGATACTCACTATCTTAAGCACAGACAAGTTTATCTTAGGATGGTATAATTTGTCAAATGCCAATTGTAATCCTCAGAGATAAAAAAGCTACACCAGAAGAGCTGGATAAGATGTTTTACGAATTAGGCAATTACATAAAGGTGGTTGTTGATATTGAAAAAGGAATTTTGGCTGGAGGAGGCGGAATGCACTTCGATGAAGAACAGTTACTTTTAGAATATGGTTGCAAGCAAGTTAACCTTTGGGGGGGAGGAATTGATTTTATAACCAAAGAAGTTGATTACAATTCAATGATTAACGTCCGTCCTGGCCAGAACAATCTGAGTCGTGATATCCTTTCCGAAGAGAGAAGAGTGAAATTTAAAAAAATAGTCGAAGATTTGTTATTATGAACATAATTGATCATTCCATTACTCAAGCGGATTTGCCTTTAGATCTTCAGGTATTGAATATATCTGTAAATTTATCAAGATTAAGCCAGTGGGTTTATGAAGGATATGATAAAAGACCAGTGTTGATAGATAAATTTTTAGATCAAACTGAAAACTTCCTAAAGGATCTAGAAAAACAAGATATATCAAAAGAGTTTAGTCCTACACTTGAACGGGTTAAAAAAGAATTTGATGATCTAAAAAAACAGACTATTACAGAGGAAAACAAATTGGTTTGGGCTGAGAAGGCCCTAACCTGGGCAAATATTTTACAGCATAGGGCTAAATTAGCTTGAGTCTCAATAGATCTCTCTGAAATTATTCGGGTACCCAGATCCAGTAACCACCGGATGAATGGTCAGGTGAACCAGCAGGAGGAGACTGTATCAAAGAAGCAGATGAAGAAGCGGTACTGAGAAGGGGTGAGGTCCAGGCACCAGAAGCTCCAATCCGGCCCAAATTTCTGGTAAGTATTGCTAAATCAAAAGAATTAATAATACCATCTTTATTAAAATCCGCATTTTCACTCCAATCACCAAAAGCAGGAGTGGTTCCATAAGCCTTCTGTAAAATGGTTGTATCAGAGGCATTAATTATATTATCTTCATTTAAATCTCCAGTTAACATATTAATAGCTTGTCCCTCATTTAGAGAACTGACTGTAGGGGACATAACAAAAGCAGATGAGGTGGCAATTTGGGAAGAACCTTTCAGCAGGGCAGTATACTGAATCCCGGGATTTAACCCCGCCAGGGATAGATCGCTATATTGCCCTGAAGCGGGCAAATCTATGGCAAATGAGAGTAAAAATTTAGGGTTATTCGTCAGTGTTCCTTCGAATATCCCTACAAATAATTTGGTGGCTTGATTTGTACTAGATCTGCCTTCTAAGGCCACTTTTAACGATAAAGTAGGCCCAAATGAGGTGGCAACAGAATTATAAGGGGAAGGGGTAGGGGTAGGATTTAGGGTTTGCTTAGACTGTAGGTTGGTAATATCAGACTCGGCATTGTTTAATAACTGTTGTGCAGCAGAAGTTGTAGCAGTAGTAACCGACTTAGTGGTTGAACGTGTAGGTTTTTTAGATTCAAAAGCGTTGCTTTTAAAAATTTGAGTTTGGGAAGTTAAATAAGCTCCTAAAGGAATGGAAAGGAGAATAAAAACATAAACTCCCAGGAGTATTTTCTGTCTAGTGGTAGAGAACATACATTTATTATATAGTGTAGGAGCTAGGGATTAGTATATGGTATTTAGCCAAATACTGGATACTAAATACTCTATATGAATATGTTTAACAAAGGAACATTGTTTAAGGTTTTATTCAACACGGCTTTAGGTATAGTTTTAGTAGTGGTTTGGCTTAAATTTGTTGATTTAAAGCAAATAGTAGCTACCATTGCTACAGTTAACATAGTACTTTTGATTCCGGCTTTTTTATTTATGCTACTTTCTCCTATCATCCGTGCCTTAAGACTTCAAGTTTTTTTACAACCTGTTAAAAAATTAAGTGTTTTAGACTTAACATTTTTAAATATGGCAGCCCAAATGTTAAATTTTTTTATTCCTGTTAGAGCAGGAGAGCTGGCTAAAGGAGTTTACTTAAATCATCATTATGATTTGAAATTAGGAAAATCTATTGCCTGGATATTTCTGGATAGGTTTGTAGATTTTATTTTAGTATTAGTTGTTACTGCCATATTACTAGGATTTGTTCCCAATAGCTTACCAAGCACCTTTATCTCTACTGTGGGTTTTATTGCTCTTGTGACACTGCTTGTTACTTATTTAATGGTGTTTCAGGCAAGTCTAGCTAAAAAAATAGCCAATTTTTTGAGCCGTATATTAATAGTAAAGAGTATTAAGATATATATTGAACGGATATTTACCTTCTTTTTAGATGCCTTTTCTATTCTAAGAAGGTCTCCTGTGGAGTTAGGGAAATTGGTGCTGCTGACTATTTTAGCTTATGCTGCTGATGCAGCTATTTGGTATTTTATCTTTTTGGCTTTAAATGCTCCACAGGGATTGGCCAAGATGTATTTGAGTCAATTGCTTTCTGCTTTACTGTATTTGATCCCGGCTGCTCCCGGCTATGTCGGGTCAGCTGAAGCCTCAGGAGTTTTGATTTTATCAGGGATTTTTAGGATGGATACGAATTTAGCCTCTGCCATGATTGTATTATTCCATATAACCTCAGCCATTTTTGTGATAGTGTTTGGCTTAATTTCCATCTATAGTTTAAAAATAGACCTTAAATTAATTTTCAGAAAAATATTAAGAAAAGATAAATAAAATCTCTTTTTTGTAACTTTGACCGTAAAGTTGCGCAAACTCGCTTGCAGGAAAGTCGGACTAAATTCTTCCGTGCACTTATCGTGGGATGGCACCCCCTCTGCCATAAATGCAGGCTCCGCCTGATGCGTTCACTCCAGAATTTTTAACGCCCTTTGTTTCAATGTAAGCCACTTAAATACTGCATTGATGCAGAAAGCGTATAAAAAACTCGTAGCGAGGCAACAGGGGGAACCGGAAACTGGCACCACGAATAGTGGAGAATTTCCGAGGGGGTGAGCGCCCGTTAAAGAGCGGAGAGTTTTTAGCTCCAACATCACTGCAGAAGACTTTTGACATACTTTTGGTCCCAAAAGTATGAATTTAAGACTTGACAACCTTGGACAACCTTGGACATAATATAATTACCCTCATATATTAATAAAGAGCAGATTATTAATAATTGATTGTTTAATATTAAACAATTGTTAAAGACAGACGGACAAGGGTAAGTGATTAGACACTAAGGATTTAAAGAATAATGGATAAACCGTCTGATAAGTTGCTCCAAATCAGTGAAGCTGCAAAATTTTTAAATGTTTCCACTAAAACTTTAAGACGCTGGGAAGCTGCTGGGAAAATAAATACTAAAAGAACCCCCGGAGGATATAGAGTTTATGAAATAACTGAGTTGGAAAGAATTAAAGATGGAGGGGATAGTATTAAGTATTTAGCAACAGAAAATACAACAGACTCTTCTTCCCTAAATACCAAATACCAATCCCTAAATACTAATTCATTATTCTCTTCTTTTAAATCTGCCCTACAACAGCTTGATAACTATCCTCAAACTGCTAAAAATACCTGGCCCTCTTTAAAATACATTAAAATCTCTACCACCGGCATTTTAGTATTACTTCTAGGAGTGGTTGTAGTTTCCTCATACTTTTCTTTATCCCGCTTAATTGATTCGTCTGCACCTTCTTCCCCAAATACTAGCCCCAAATCCCTAACTGCTGATTCCAAAGTTTTAGGAGAATCAACCAAAAGATTATTAGGAGGAAATATTGCCTTTAATTTACCTACAAAGTTTAATGAACTGGTCAGGTTTGGGGATTCAGTTAAATTTGAAGGAGATTCACCTGAGGTAGATATTTCAGGCGGTATAATCACTGCTGCAAAAGTGACTGCCTCAAACTTAATCTATGCTTTAACAGCATCAGATGGCATCTCGGTTTCAGAAGGACAGACTCCTACTATCACCAACTCCGGAGTATTATCTTTCCAGGGTAAAACAGGTAAACTTACCCTCACCGAGGGTACGGATATCACAATTGACGGGTTAAAGATTAGCAATAAATCAACGCTCGATACTGTCAAAGGCAGGGGAGGATGTTCAGGTTGTATTGCTGATGCTGATGTAGCATCAGGTTTAACTATTTCCGGCGGATCAATCAATGATTCCCCGATTGGCGCCTCTACTGCCTCAACAGGTGCATTTACTACATTAACTGCTTCCTCAACACTGACAGTGACAGGAGCCTCAACCCTAACCGGTAATGTAGGTATTGGGGCATCTTTGACTACCACAGGTTTGGGAGTATTTAATGGAGGGATAACTGTTTCGGGACTGTCTAATTTAACCGGTAATGTAGGTATTGGCACCAGCAATGGCAATGTAGTATCGATTAATGGGTTAGTAGGTTCTGACATTATACCAACCTCATCAGGCACTTATTCTTTGGGTTCTGCATCATTACCCTGGTCTCAGCTGTACTTAACAGGTATTGCCTCAATCGGAGGCCAGTCAACCTTTACCTCAGCTCCAACCGGTACAGGTGTTGGGAATGGTTCAATCTATATCAATCCCACCTCGGTTTCTGATTCCTCATATACTCTTTTTGGTATAGCTGTTGGTGGAGAAGAAAAGTTAAGAATGGATGCTTCAGGAAATATTACAGTTCAGGGAAATTTACTTGGTCCGACAGGAGGATCTATCGGTTATTGGTCAAGGGCAGGAACAAGGGTTTACCCGTATACTGCTTCTGATACCATTGGTACTTTTGGCAATGTGGGGGTAGGGACAACAGGTGGCAGTTATAACTTATCTGTAATAGGGACAGGTAATTTTACAGGCAATTTAGGGGTAGGCGGGTCGCTTACAGTTTCATCCTTACTCACAGCCGATGGTGGAATATCTGCCAGTAACCTGACTGATACAGCTTTAACTTCAGGTTCTGTAGTCTTTGCAGGTCCTGGTGGCTTAATTTCTCAGGACAATTCTAATTTCTACTGGGATAATACTAACAACAGGTTAGGTGTTGGTAGCTCTGCCCCTTCCCAGATCTTTCAAGTAAACACCGGATCAGCTGCTACAGTAATTAATTCATCAGGCAATGTAGGTATAGGAGTAACAACTACTAGTGCTACTCTAGATGTTAGGGGTACTGCCCGTTTTAATCTCGGGTCAGGCAACACCTCCTTTTTAATTGAGCGCCAATCAGATGGGAAAGATTTTCTTGTTGCTGATCCCAATAATGGAGGTCTCACCTTTGGAGAAGCAATTAATAGTATAAGCTTTAGAGCAGATGGAGCTACTAAAGGGCAAATCACCTTGATGGATTCTACATTGGGAGGTGGAGTCTATACTTTTGGTATCCACTCAGAAAGT
>CAZYBP010000041.1:0-8140 GCA_964645555.1 uncultured Gammaproteobacteria bacterium | reverse complement strand
TATCTTATGATTGCAGCATTAAGAAAAAAAAATCTGCTACTTGTTGGAACCTTTGCCTTTATTTTAAGTATCTATAGCTACAGTAGTTTCCGGATACTAGTCCCAATAGCTTTGATTATGTTTCTTTTTATACATATTTACGCTTCCAAAAAGGGCCTCCTTTTACTTAGTAGTGCAATTATTATTTTTATAATTAGTTTGATCCCTATTATTAGGTTGATGATTTTCGATGCAGGCTTTGGCAGAGTACAATCATTTGTATTACTACCCACAATCCAACAAGTCTATGATTTGTCCGGTAAGCCACATTTGCAATTAATTTTTGACCGTAGTGGGTCAACTGATTGGGGTAATAATATCCGTACTATCTTTAAAAATTATTTGGTTCATTTTAGTCCTTCCTTCCTTCTTTTTCAGGGAGATCCAAATCCCAGAAGTCACCCAGCTGGGTCAGGTCAACTTTTTCCGACCGACTTAATTTTGGTGATACTGGGAGCCTATGCAGTTATAAGGAATCATAAGCAGTTAGCTTATCTACCGATAATATTTATGTCACTAGGAGTTATACCGGCAGTTTTATTTAGGGAATCTCCCCATGCCTTAAGGTCACTGACAGTTGTTCCATTTCTTAGTATATTGATGGGTATTGGGGTAGGTAACCTTATAAAATATTTTAAAAAAGCTTCAATTTTAATACTTATAATCTATCTATTGTCTTTTGTTTATTTTTATCAAAATTTTATTGGGAAGTATGCCCAAGAATCATCAAAGCATTGGCAATATGGATATAAGAGATTATTTGTAGATTACAAAGAACAGTTTGAAGATTTTGATAAAATTATTATCTCTGATGAATATGCTCAACCTTACATCTTTGCCCTATATTACCTAAAGTATAGTCCTGAAAAATTCAGAGCAGAAGTGAAATACAGTGATATTAGCAACTGGGGTTTTTCAACCGTGGCAAAATTTGGCAAATTTGAATTTAGAAAAGTTCAAAAAGATGATTTGGATTCAAAAAGAGTCTTAGTTTTTGCAACCTTAACAGATAGGCCAGAAACAAAAGATTCAGATGCTCAAATTAAATTCCTGGATGGTGAAACCGCCTTTTGGGTTTACAATAAATGACGAAGACAGTAAAGATTACATTTTTAATAATTGTTCTCATAGCAGCCTTTTTGAGAATATATAAGATTGATGTGGTACCTCCATCCTTGAATTGGGATGAGGCCGCAGGAGGATATAATGCTTATGTAATAGCTAATTGGGGAAAAGATGAATGGAAAGCAAGTTTTCCTTTAGTTTTTACATCCTTTCGGGATGACAAACATCCTGTTCATATTTATATAACAGCAATATTTGTAAAATTATTAGGTCTGTCGGATTTCACCACAAGACTTCCCGGAGTAACGATCGGGATACTTAGTGTTATAGTCATTTTTTATCTTGCAAGGATTATTTTCAAAAATGATTTGGCTGCTCTTTTTTCAGCACTCTTTTTGGCAGTTTCTCCCTATCATCTGCATTTTTCAAGAGGACTTTGGGAAGTAAACTTTGCGCTTTTTTTCTTCATGTTGGGACTCTTACTCTTTTATTTGGTACTAGAAAAAAGAAATTGGTTAATAAATATAGCCTTTCTTAGCTTTGGCCTCAGTATGATTTCTTATCATTCGTCAAAAATTGTAGTCCCGATAGTAGCCCTCCTGCTTTGCGTTGTTAATTTTAAGAATTTGAAAGCATCAAGAAACTTTTATAGTGGTCTATTCATTTTTCTAATTTTTATAGTGCTTATGATTATCGATCCAAGATTACTTGGAACAGCCAGGGCTAAACAGACTCAACTAAATCAAGAAGATTTTGAGAAAACATCGATTTACAAAAGCACAAAAAATTCCAATTTAGCGCGGGGAGAAATTTTGATTAAAAACTACCTGAGCCACTTTACTTTTCAATACCTTTTTTTATCAGGAGACCAAAGTCCGAGAAATTCAGTTAAAGTTTATGGAGAATTCTACAAGATTGATACGATTTTAATATCAGTAGGTTTTTTCTATCTATTAAAATTAAAGTCCAAGATAAAGCTAACAATATTATTATGGTTATTTCTATCACCGCTGCCAGCCAGCTTAGTAGCAGGATCGCCCAGTGCTACCAGAGCAGTTTTTATGATGGGCAGTATGCATCTTATCTCAGCTTTAGGAGCAGCTAGGATTTTACAGTTATTTAAAAGTAGGTTAAGAGTTCTAGCTCTCTTTATTATCTTGGCTATACTAAGTGTAGAAGTATATTTTTATCTTAATCATTATTTTAATATTTATCCAAAAAAAGAGCCGACAGATTGGCAATACGGTATGAGACAAGTTGTAGAGTATGTAAAAGATCATCCAGAATATCAGACAATTTATATGACAGAGGAAAGATCACAACCATACATTTTTTTCCTGTTTTACCTGAAAGAATCCCTCCCTGATTTTATAAATACCGTGCTGTATAATCGTGCGGATAGTAAAAGTTATAAATATAATACAGTTTTTTCCTTTAACAAGTATTATTTTGGCGGTTGGGATCCTATTGAGAGTTACCCTGACCCTGATATATTATATATTCTTACTCCAAGTCAGTATGATGGATTAAGGCATCGGGCTAAATTTGATGTGAAAAAGATTATTCATCTGCCTGATGGAGCGAATACATTCTATTTAGTAAGTGGGCTAAGATGAATAAGAAATTATCGGTAGTTCTTGCAGTATTTAATGAAGAAAATAATTTGAGAGCTTGTCTTAAATCGGTTTCTGATTTTGCATGGGAAATTGTGATAGTTGACGGAGGATCCGAAGATAAAACGCTTCAGATAGCAAAACAATTCCAAGCTAAAATAATACAAACAAACAATCCGCAGGTATTTCATATTAACAAAAATAAAGCCATAGATGCCGCATCCGGTGATTGGATATTACAGCTGGATGCTGATGAGGTTGTGACTCAAAAGCTGGCAGCAGAAATAAAACAAGTTATTAGTAAAAATTCTGAAATTAACGGATATTGGATTCCCAGAAAAAACTTTTTTTTAGGAAAATTTTTAACTAAAGGCGGTCAATACCCTGATTACACCTTAAGACTTTATAAAAAAGGAAAGGGAAGACTGCCTGCCAAAGATGTTCATGAACAGGCAATTGTTGAAGGTAAAACAGGATATCTTAACAATGATTTATTACACCTGAGGGATAGGAAATTCTCAGTTTATTTAGAGCGTCTTAACCGTTATACGGATTTACTCGCTACCCAGATGAACCAATCCGGCATCAAGGTAAATTTCTTTTCAGTCATAAATTATATTTTACTGAAGCCTTGTTTATGGTTTATAAAAGTCTATCTAAGGCACAGAGGCTATATGGACGGTTTTGCGGGATTTGTCTTTGCGCTGTTTTCATCGTTGAGATTTCCTATAGCATATTTAAAACTGTTAACAAATGAAAAATCAAATATAAGAAAATGAAAATCGGATTAAATGTTTACCCTTTAAATTCTGCACATAAAGATAGAGGGGTCGGTTATTACACAAAAAGATTATTAGAGTATTTAAAGAAAGATGAATCTGTTGAAGTTGTGGAATTTAATAATATAACCAGTCTAAAAAAAGTTGACATTGTACATTATCCTTGGTTTGACCTATTTTTCCCGACTCTTCCGCTCCGAAAAAAATACCCGACTGTAGTGACTATACACGATGTTATCCCCCTTATTTTTGCCGATCATTACCCCGTAGGAATAAAGGGAAGAATTAACCTTTTCCGGCAGAAAATATCTTTAAGAGGGAGTAAACATATAATTACGGATTCGGAGACCTCACAAAAAGATATCTCCAAATATTTAAATATTTCTTCCGGTAAGATTTCAACAATATACCTTGGGGTAAGTAAAGCATTCAAGCCATTGCACGATACGCAGTTACTTCATATAAAAAGAGTATATAAGTTGCCCGACCGCTTTTTACTGTATGTTGGGGATGCTAACTGGGTAAAAAATCTACCTTTTTTAATTGAAGGCTTTAGCAAAATAATAAAAAAGGCTAAATTGGAAGAAGTTAAGCTTGTGTTAGTAGGGGGAGTATTTTTAAAAAATGTAGATAATATTAACCACCCGGAATTGGAAAGTCTGAAGAGAGTCAATAAATTAATTCAACAACTGCATCTGGAGGATAAGATAATTAAAATAGGCAATATCAATCAGGATGATTTAGTGGGCTTTTATAATCTGGCAACTATTTATATTCAGCCGTCCTTTTATGAAGGATTTGGACTTCCGCTCCTTGAGGCTTTTGCTTGTGGTACTCCGGTGGTATGTTCAAATAAGGGTAGTTTGCCGGAAGTAGGAGGAGATGCAGCTTTGTATTTTGATCCTACAAATTTAGATCAATTTATTGCCATCATTTCAGATTTATTACAAGATGGTTCTTCATTAAATAAGCTGTCAAGATTGGGAATTGAAAGAGCTGAAAAGTTTACGTGGGAAAAGGTTGTCGAAAAGACTAAGCAAGTTTATCATGAGGCAATGAATATATGAACAAAAAAATACATATTAGAAAAGATATAGTAAAAATATTTTCATTTTTTATCTTCTGGAGGATTATTCTTATAATAATTATGTTTTTGGCAATAAAGTTTATTCCTGTTGGGTCTACGGACAAGTTTTTAGGTGGTGGATATTTAAATTATCATATAGCTCCCGAAATTTTTTCCTGGGCTAATTTTGACGGAGAGCATTATTTATCAATTTCCATTTTTGGATATAAAGGTTTGGAGCAAGCTTTCTTCCCGGTATTTCCTGCCCTTATTTCTTTTTTTGCAAAACCCTTTTCTGAAGATTTATTTTCTTCCCTTTTAAGTTCTACTATAGTGGGAATTTTCATTTCCAACATATCGCTCATTTTAGCCTTAATCTTTCTTTTTGACTTAATTTCACTCGATTATTCTAAGAAAATAGCGTTTTTTACAATTGTCATACTTTTACTTTTTCCCACCTCATTTTATTTCGGGGCAGTTTACAATGAATCATTATTTTTGCTTTTGTCGGTCTTATCCTTTTACTGTGCCAGAAAAAATAAATGGTTTTTGAGCTCTGTGTTTGGATCTTTGTCAGCAGTAACTAGAGTTTTTGGTATTTTACTTTTCCCGGCACTACTGATTGAAGCTTATAAACAAAAAGTGGGTTTCCCTAAGGCTGTTTGGCTTATCCTGATTCCTTTTGGCCTGGGGCTTTATATGACCTATCTTTATTTGACTGTTGGCGACCCAATTGCTTTTTATACTAATCAGCGGCTGGTGGGGGAGCAACATCAGCCGGGGTTTACTTTATTACCGCAGGTATATTTTAGGTATATTAAAATGATTTTTACTGTTGATAATATGAACCCTATCTATCAAACAATATGGCTGGAGTTTGTTACAGGTCTTCTTTTCCTTGCCCTACCTGTTTATGGGTACTTTAAAAAGATAAGACTCTCTTATCTTTTTTTTGCTCTTGCCGGCTTTATTCTTCCCACAATTCAAGGAAGTTTATCATCTACTCCACGTTATATCTTAATTCTTTTCCCATCATTTTTAGCTCTGGTTTTATTTTTGAACAATCTTCCAAGAATTTTTCAGTTTGTATACATTCTCTTTTCGGCAATCATTTTAGCAGTAGAAACGGCACTCTTTTTAAGGGGGTATTGGGTAGCATGAAAGAATATATTAAACAGATAGTTTATCATCCATTGTTTTCCGGTAGTATGATTATGGTGATTGGTTCCAATGCTGTAAGTTTTATAAATTACCTGTACCATTTTGTAATGGGTAGGATGCTTGGACCAGGCGATTACGGTGAATTGGCATCGATTATTTCAATGATCGGTTTACTGGGGGTGCTTCCCAGTTCAATTACGCTTGTAATCACAAAGCAAATATCATCTGCGAAAAATGACAAAGAAATTAATAGTTTGCTTGCATGGTTTAAAACAAAGATTTTTTTAGCTTCATTAATCTATACTTTTTTCATATTAATTCTGTCCCCGATAATGACCTCTTTTTTAAAAATACAAAATACCAGTTATTTTCTACTAATTGCTTTTTCTTTTTTGTTTTCCTTGCAGTCTTTACTAAACCGGTCAATACTACAGGGGCTATTAAAGTTTAAAGAGATGGTAAGCAGTATATTGGCGGAAAGTAGCGCGAAACTACTTATAAGTATTATCTTAGTCTATCTTGGACTCAAGGTGGGTGGGGTAATACTGGCTCTTGCTGTTTCTTCCTTGTTGGGATTATATACCACTTATTATTTTTTAAAGCTAAAAAAGAATTTAACTACAAATGCTGACCGCTCGGTTGATATAAAATCAATGTTAATATTTGCCGTTCCGGTGGCACTACAATCTCTTGCCAGTACTTCAATTTACTCATCTGATGTGATTTTGGTAAAGCACTTTTTTTCCACATATGAAGCGGGTATTTATGCTGCATTGTCTACTTTAGGAAAAATAATTTTCTTTGGGGCAGGTCCTATAGGAGCAGTGATGTTTCCGTTAATTTCCCAAAGGAACGCAAGAGGAGAGGGTTATAGGAAGATTTTTCTTTACAGTTTTTTTGCAACAATAATGCTTTCTATAGGCATAATGGCCGTATATTGGTTGTATCCGCAACTTGCCATTAGACTACTCTACGGGACAGCCTATCTGGAGGCAGCAGATCTTTTGATCTGGTTTGGTATATTTATAAGTTTATTTACCCTTTCGTCGCTGCTAATAAACTATAATCTTTCTCTGGGAAAAACTTCCATAGTAATCATACCGCTTATTGCCGCTTTCGCACAAATAATAATGATCTGGTTTTTACACGACAGTTTACTTACTGTGATATTTATTTCAATAATTATAAATGCTTTACTACTGGTTTCTCTCCTTATATACTCTACATATGGAAAATTCACGCCTTTTCGAAGGTAGACTAATTTCAGTAATTGTTCCTTGTTTTAGACAAGAACAAACTATAGTTCGGGACCTGAGAAGGATTACAAATGTTTTGAGTAAATTGCGTTACCCGGCAGAGCTAATTTGTGTTGTGGATGGAAAGGTTGACAAAACTTTTGACAATGCTGCAAGATTTGCAAAAAATTATAGCAAAGTAAAGGTGGTAGGATATGAGACGAATAGAGGGAAGGGGTACGCCGTCCGTTACGGGATAGGACAAAGTAAAGGGGATATAATCGGATTTTTGGATGCCGGCATGGATATAAATCCAAATGGTTTAGCAATGCTAATTGAGCATTTTGAATGGTATGACGCAGATATTATCATTGGTTCTAAAAGGCATCCTGTTTCAAAAGTTGATTATCCTTGGCAAAGAAGAATTTTGTCTATTGGGTATCAAATACTTGTTTGGATTTTATTTGGCCTGAGAGTCAGGGATACACAGGTAGGGATGAAATTTTTTAAGAGGGAAGTATTGGAAAAAGTTTTACCCAGATTGCTCGTTAAACATTACGCATTTGATATAGAGATGCTAACAGTAGCCAATTACCTAGGTTTTAAGAGAATTTATGAGGCACCTATTGATATCAATCTTAAGTTTGGAAAAAACTCTACCATAACCAATAGGCGATTTATGAAAGTAGTGCTTGCTATGTTAATAGATACCCTGGCTGTTTTCTATAGACTAAAAATATTGAATTACTATTCCGATAAAAATAAAAGAAAATGGGTATTTGACCCGGAGCTGAATTTCAGGGTAAATATAGGATGAATATATTAATCTTTTCATGGAGAGGACCGGGTCATCCTCATGCAGGAGGAGCTGAATATTCCACATCCCAACATGCTAAGGCCTGGATTAAAGCAGGACATCAGGTAACATTATTTACTTCTTCGTTTGACGGAGCGAAGTCTGAAGAAACAATAGGCGGAATAAAAATTATCAGAAGGGGGAGACAAATCTTCAGCGTGCATTTAATGGCTGTATTCTGGTACTTATTTGACAGGCACGACAAGTTTGATATAGTTTTAGATGAGGTTCACGGGCTTCCTTTTTTCACCCCGCTTTTTGTTAGAGCACCGAAATTAGTCTTTATCCATGAGGTTGCAAAGGAAGTTTGGAGACTGAATCCTTGG
>CAZYBP010000040.1:1135-8401 GCA_964645555.1 uncultured Gammaproteobacteria bacterium | reverse complement strand
CCGATGCAGCAGATTTATCAAATAAACTTAAAGCTTTAAAGAGCGAGAAAAAAGAACTACAAACAGGTTTATCTGATTATTTAAGGGAATACCAAAGGCTTTCAGGTTCAAATCAAATAGAAGATGAAGATGGTGAGGTTAGGGAGATTGTCTACACAGCCAAACTAGTTAAAAAGTCCCCATTCAGACCATAACTTATCAATATTTAGCCTGTAATTGCCTTCTTGAAAATTTAATAAACTAGGATTATGCTTGGACTATGAGTTTAGCAGGACATCCAGAACAAAAACCATCTGTTGGTAGGCAAGATGAGCATAGAACTGCAATAACTGAGGCTGAAACTGTAACAGGAACAGGATCTGAAAGATGGTTTTCCTTAGAAGGCATGAAATTCGGAGCAATATTTGGTGCTGGATACGGAATTGTATATGAAGGAGCACTTATAACTGTTGTACAGGGATCACTTCTCCTTGACAGGATGCTCGGGCCTTCCACATTAAATTCGTCTCTGAATATTGAACAAATGAGCCTGGTTGTTGCAGCTTGTGCAATAATTGGTGCTCTAGCAGGTGGATTAAATTATGATACGTTGAATAAGCCCTCACCCCAGTTACCTCCTGAAAGCAGAAAACTTTGGGAATAATCTTTTAAAATACTATCCTGGAGATTTAGTGGGTAAATTGTTAAAATATGAACTACTGGGCCGCTAGCTTAATGGTAGAGCACTTCCCTCTTAAGGAATAGGTTGTCGGTTCGAGTCCGACGCGGCCCACAAATCCTAGAGCAAGGGACTCTTGCAATTCGTCTAATAATCGTCTAAAATTAGACTATATGTTCACCCCTCAATATACTATTACAGATCATCTTTTAGCAAACATTAAAAGAATTAATGTTTTGGTAAATGAATTAAATGATAGAAGATTTCCTCATGTTGTGCTAGTAGAACTTGAAAAGACTGCAAGAGCAATTTCTACCTATGCTTCAACCAGCATCGAAGGTAACCCACTGCCCTTAACAGAAGTTAAAAAAATCCTTAAATCAAAACCAATTCATATTAGAGATACTGAAAAAGAAGTTTTAAACTATAATCAAGCACTCCAGGAACTAAATGAAAAACTTGAAAAAGGACAAGTAAGATTATCTCTTGATCTAATCCTAAGGATTCAAAAACAAATTACTGAAGGGTTGCTGCCAAAATTTGAATCTGGACAATTGAGAGAGAAACCAGTAGTAGTGAATGATCCAAGAACCAGAAAAGTTATATATTTACCTCCAGATACAAAAGACGTAAAGAAACTTATTGAGAATCTAATTGAGTTTGTGCATAGTTACCGAGACAAAATAGATCCACTTATTTTAGCCGGTATTTTCCATAAAGAGATGGTAATAATTCATCCTTTTATGGATGGAAATGGTAGAACAACCCGCCTTGCTACAAAAGTACTTCTTGCTGCAATGGGGTTAAATACTTTTAACCTTTTCAGTTTTGAGAATTACTACAATAAAAATGTTATTAAATATTTTCAAACCGTTGGAGAGGTTGGTAATTATTATGAACTGCTGGATAAAATAGAGTTCACTCCATGGCTGGAATATTTTACAGGAGGAATTATTGATGAACTTTTAAGGGTCCAAAAACTGCTTCCTGAGGTTGGGATAAGTCCAGAAACGCAACTGCAACCTTATCATATAGAGATACTGAAATTTATCAAGGAAAAAGGATTTATTGCTGATCGTGATTATGCAAAATTAGCGACCCGGGCAAAAGCGACTAGAGCATTAGATTTCAATAAACTAATGAACTTGGGTTTAATTGACAGAAAAGGTAAAGGCAAAGCAACATACTATGTCTTAAAGGAAAAATAGTTATTGTACTTTGCTATACATTTTTAGACCAAATTGATAGACAAACTCTGAGTTTAGGCCGTCAGATAAAAACAAATTAATAAATTCTCGCAGTCTGCTCGCCTCGCTATCGCTCTGGCGAAGCGGGTGTAAGATACTAGCGGGATCATCCAAGAAGTTTTTTAGCCTTGCTGGGAATAGATGATAATTCTACAGCTCTTGCTAATAGTTGATTTCCAGAATTAATTATTAAAACATCTGTTATTGTTGCTGAGCATGGCCTTCCCATAATATCTACCCTCAAAACTTCCTGCCCTTCTAATCTAGGATCTACAAATACTTTAGGGTATGCCCGTAAACTATAAGGATCGGAAACTCTTCCTTTGGCCCCTACAATATAATCTCCTGACCCTATTGATACTCGTCTAATGTCTCTTGCATCAATTGTTTCAACTACTTTTTCTTTATCGCTCCACTCATCAACTTTTATGATATTAACTTGTCCTTCAGGTGTAGTCCTTACTATATGAAGCGGGGCTGAGGCGTATGCTAATGTTTGAGGACTCCATAAAGTATATTCATGGCAATACCATTCACCTCTACCCATTGTTATACTCTTAATTAAAGCATCTTCAATATCAGCTCTATCCTCATTTGCTACTACTGAAAACATACCCCCTTTGTCGATATGACCACTTTCGAGATCCACGGTTCCTCCAATTTCTTCAAGAGTAGGTAGGCGTCTTAACCTTTCGCATAGGCTTTCATATTTTTCACGATTCCTCTGTGTTGTTCCAGGGCAGAAGCCATTCGTTAAAATCCGCTTAAGAACTCCTACTGCTCGAGGCGTTATATCTTTGGGACCTGTTTGTTCTCTATCCAACATGGGAGAAATTATAGGCTTCTATGCCGCCACTGTCAAATAATGTTCACCCAAGAAGTTTTTTATCCGCCACCACCGCCTATTCGATGAGATATTAAACAGCCAGGTCCGGGATTTACCATTGTTGCTCTTGTGCTGCTTCCAAATGCTTGATTCTCACTACTTGTACTCTCTGTTTCTCCGCAAAGTTCTACCAATCTTAATAATCCTTCTTGTGCACCTTCTGCTGTTTCCCATAAAAATCCCAGAAATCTTGTCCGCGACTGAACCCTAAAATCCCTCCCTTCAATCCAGGAAATTATATATCTGCTGGTCATGTAACTTGCTGGATCAGGACACATTTCACCCTCAGCTGGTGGAACATTACATCCTCCTCCTGCAAAAGCCGGGGTAGCATCAAAACTTACAGAAGATAAAAGCATGCTTCCTGCTGCAACCATTCTGCCTATCCTGATTAATCTTTCTCTGGCCATACTTAGAAAGAAATTATAGTATTTGGCTGTAATGAATCAATATAAATTAAGTAAGAATTATGTTCTATGAAGTTGTGATTTGAATCTTATAGTGGTATACTTATTGTACCTGCTGATGGACCGCCATTGGGCGGTTTTTTAATTGGCAAAGATTATGACAAACACTTCGACTACACTCAGTGCTAGAAGTATACGGAATATAGCCATCATTGCACACGTTGACCACGGCAAAACTACTTTAGTAGATGCCTTACTTCGTCAATCAAAAACCAAGATCTCAAGGGAGGTTTCCGATAAGGGAGACTTAATCATGGACTCAAATGATTTGGAAAGGGAAAGAGGAATTACTATTTTTTCCAAAAATGCCTCAGTTAATTGGAAAGATACCAAAATTAATATTATTGATACTCCAGGACATGCTGATTTTGGTGGTGAAGTAGAAAGAGTTCTAAAAATGGCAGACGGATCATTACTTTTAATTGATGCCAAAGAAGGACCAATGCCTCAAACCAGGTTTGTTTTAAAAAAGGCTTTGGAACTTAAACACAAAATTATTGTAGTTATCAATAAAGTTGACAAGCCTGATGCCAGAGTAAGCTATGTTATTAATAAAACATTTGATTTATTTTTAGAACTTGGCGCGGATGAGGAAACAGCATATTTTCCAACTATTTATTCTTCAGGCAAACTCGGCAAAGCTGGTTTAGATCCTGATTTATCCAAAATGGATGATATTGCCCCGGTTTTTGATGCTGTTTTAAAACACATTCCCTCCCCTGCTGCAGAAAATGAAAAACCTTTACAAGTTTTGATTACCTCAACCATTTATGACAATTTCAAAGGCAGGATAGCTGTTGGCAGAATCTACAATGGTACTATCAAAAAGGGGCAGGAAGTAGCTCATATTAATAGGGATGGTGTAATTAAAAAGTTTAGATTAACTTCTCTCATGGGCTTTGAAGGATTAGAAAAAGTTGATATTTTGGAAGCTCACGCAGGAGACATTATTGCTTTATCCGGAATACCGGATATTACTATTGGAGAAACTATTGCAGATGCTATCAGTCCCAAAGCTTTACCTCTTTTAGACATTGAAGAGTCAACAGTCAGAATGAATTTTGCAGTCAATACCTCCCCTTTAGCTGGTAGAGAGGGAGAATTTAAAACAGCCAGACAAATAAGGGAAAGATTAATGAAGGCACAAGAGGCGGATGTGGCATTAAAAGTGGAGGATGATTCTTCAGGAGGCTGGATTGTATCTGGTAGAGGTGAGTTGCATTTAGCAATTCTGATAGAAAGGTTAAGACGGGAAGGTTATGAGTTCCAAGTTGGCAAACCACAAGTGATTGAAAAAGTAGAAGGGTACAAAACTTTAACTCCTTTTGAAAAAGTAGCAATTGAAGTACCACAAGATATGTCCGGTACAGTCATGCAGAAAATGGGCTTAAGACATGCACAAATGTTAGATATGTTTCAAGAAAACGGAGTTGTCTTTTTGGAGTTTATCATTGCCACCAAGGAATTTTTTGGTTACAGAAGCCAATTTATTACCGATACTAAAGGTATGGGAATCATCAGCTCTTCATTTTTGGAATACAGGGAAGATACAGGCGGGAAATTTGAAAGAAACAATGGATCTTTGGTCGTACACGAAACAGGAACTACCAAATTATATGCTTTAACAGGAGCACAAGGCAGGGGAACTCTATTTATTGGACCAGGTACAGAAGTTTATAAAGGCCAGGTTATTGGTCAAAATTCAAGAAATGATGATATCTGGGTTAATGTTTGTAAAGAAAAACAACAAACAAATCATAGATCCTCAGGAGAAGGTACATCAGAGCATTTTAATACTCCAAAACTTATGAGTTTGGAAAATGCCATTGAATATATTGATGATACAGAACTGGTGGAAGTCACCCCCAAAAACATCAGAATCAGAAAAATAGACCTAAACCCCTAAAATGTATTCTCCATTACAATATTGTAGGAAACCAAACCTTATCAAAAAAACCGCCCTCCTAGATTAGAAGAGAGCGGTTTACTTACTGCCTTGATTATTTGATTATTTCCCCTGCTTAGGCAGGTGGTAAGAAATACAGTTTCATTAAAAAATATATTTTGTGAACTGTCTTACTTGCTAACCTAGCAGGTATGTTAAGTAAACCATTTTCAGGTAAGAAACAAACAATTTTATTGTAAGTATTAAGTAAAAACTAAGTATTAAGTAAAAACTTGGTATAATCGTTGCAATTGGATGGAATTTCTTTTTCAGATTGGACTGATTATTTTACTGATTTTATTAAATGGTTATTTTGTAGCTTCAGAGTTTGCACTAGTTGCAATTAGAAAAACACGTGTGGACGAATTAGCACGAAAAGGTAATTTTAATGCCAAACTCCTACAAGGAGCCCTTCAGAACTTGGAAAGCTATATCTCCGCAATTCAGCTTGGGATTACTGTTATTAGCTTAATTTTGGGTTGGCTTGGTGAACCGGTTTTGGCTCGATTTTTGGAACCGCTATTTGCCTTTTTACCCCTTAATTTAGCCTTTTTTACTTCTCATACACTGGCAATTATTTTTGCCTTTACCATCATCACCTTTTTACAGGTAGTAATCGGAGAACTTGCTCCTAAACATATTGCTTTACAAAAAACAGAAGAGACCTCATTACTGATTATTGGCCCCTTGGTATTTTTTACAAATATTTTTAGACCTATTATTTTTATTCTTAATTTATCCGGACGTGCTGTTTTAAAGATTTTAAGAGTTGATGCATCCAAAAATCGGCAGCTTGTTCACTCAGAGGAGGAAATTAGAACTTTACTTCAACAAAGCGGCAAAAGCGGATTGATCCCAAAAAAAGAAGTAGAAATGATATATAACGTTTTTCAATTAGGTGATGTACCAGTCAAATTAGTCATGGTACCTAAAAAAAAGATTTTAGCTTTTAACTTAACTACATCTTTAGGAGAAATAGTTAAAAAGTTTGGAACTAATCCTTATAGCAGATTTCCAATTTTTAAAGAATCCATAAATAATATAATTGGCTTTGTCCATATTAAAGATATTTATAGGGAACTTATAAATAGTGGTGAGGAGACAAAATTATCCGAACTTAAAATTATCCGTAAAATTATTGATGTACCAAAAGACAAAAAGATTGATGCAGTATTACAAAACATGAGAAACAAAAGAACTCATCTTGCTGTAGTACAGTCTGATTTTGGTAAAACCTTAGGCATTGTAACCCTAGAAGACATCATCGAAAGCATGGTAGGAGAAATTGAGGATGAATTTGATATTTCCTCATGAACTACCTGCAAGTTCCGGTTCAAGCTGAGGAGATGGTTTGCTTTTAGAAATATTGACCACTTTATAAATTGCCAAAAGTAGAACTAGTACCCCAAGAATTTGAGTTGTTGAAAGATATTGCTTGAAATAAAAGTAATCTATAAAAATTGCTGAGGCAGGCCAAACCAATTCACAAATGGTAGTTACCTTTGCAGGAGTTTTTTTCAAACCGTAATAATAAATTGCTAAAGCTACCATGCCTGTAGATAAAGCAATCACAATCAAGCTGATTATTTGGGCCTGATTTATTAAAAATAATGAGGATGTTTGATTTAATGAAGCAACAAACATAAAAGCAAAAATTGGGGCCAGTAAAAACCTAAGAGCTGTACCAGTTATAAATGAAACTTTATTTAATACATATTTAGATATAGCAGTGGATGAACCCCATAATACCCCTGCCAAAAGCGCTAAAAGCCCTGCTGTGGCTGTACCGGAGCCTGTTTGTATATTTACTGTTAAATCTTTAAAGGTGACAAAATAGGCAGCTATTAAAGCTACTCCTGCCCATAATATAAATTTTTTAGTAATTTTTTCTTTGAGTAAAATAGCTGCTGCAGATATTGCCCAAATAGGTTGTAATTGCTGAAGTAAAACTACCACTGAATATTGTATATAGTTTATTTTTCCCAAGGCAGAGGTATAAAAGATAGTCCCTAATGCTCCTGAGAAAAGAGAAACCAAGCCAATTGCCAACCACTCTTTTTTGG
>CAZYBP010000040.1:0-1125 GCA_964645555.1 uncultured Gammaproteobacteria bacterium | reverse complement strand
TTTTTGGTCATTTTCTTAAAATCAGGTAACCATTTGGGAATTAAAAAGAGTAAAAAGAAAAGGCCAATTAAATGTTCATAGAAAACTACAACAGAGGGCGGAAGAGAATACAGGGAACGCCTTAAAACACCATCAAAGCTCCATAAAAGTGCAGCAATTATTACAAATAGAGGTCCAAACTTAATTAAGCTTTTCATATTCTTCCTTTCATCCCGACTGTACGGTCGCTGTCTGAATTTCACAGACTCATCCATGTACCAGATGGTACGCGGTCGTGGAGTTTACCACCGATTTTGACTTACACAAAACCCCGAAAGAATATATTCATGTTAACTTACTAAAAAGTTCCCGTCAAGCCCTCTTTTTGTAGAAATTCAGGGTTTGACAAGGGATCAAATACATGAAGACTTTGTGCAAAAAATTACACAGCTGAGCATTTTTAGGAAACTGCAAATATATTGCAAACTTGCTTTAATATTTTATTTTTCATTTTTGGGGTTAATTTACCCCTGACGCTTTTAATAATAGTCCTATCGGCTGTAAATAATTTATCGGGTCTAACAAAGCTTGCTATTGGTAAATTCCCCTTGGCAAAATCCTTAAGTTTAATACAGATAGCGTTTTTGCTTGTATAAGATCTTGAGGTAATTTGACATAGAATCAAATTGCTGAATTCAACATTTGCTAAAACCAGTGCCGGACGGACCTTTTGACCCTGTAAATTGGAAAATGGAAAATTTACTAAAACAACACTGCCTACTGCAAGCTTGCCCATGCTTCATCCTCTTCTGGCCGATTCCAGCCAGTCTCAAGTGTTTTTTCAGATAGTAATGCAGTTGTTTCCGGTGTACCCTTTGTAGGGGCAGAAATAATCCTGATTTCACCCTTTTTAACCTTTAATTCAACTTTATCCTCAAGACCGCTTTCACTTAAGATTGGTTTGGGTATGCGTATCCCACGGGAATTTCCGATTGCGATAATTGTTGTTATCATAGTAATTACATTGTATATACATAGAAGAAAAATGTCAAGGCTTAAGAAGAAAATGACAGCTCCTTTTGATCCAAATCTTTTGGTGCTTGCATCATAGTATTTTTTATGAAACAATTAGCTTGAAATCTCTAA